>JAQVYH010000006.1 GCA_029004515.1 Eubacteriales bacterium
CTATTTGACAAAGTATTTATACAATATTGCGTAAAATATCGACAAAAAGATGTAAAAATATACACAATTTGACGTGGTGCTTTGAATAAAATATTACCAACGTGTTACATCGTGTAGAATTTGTTTGCATTGTGCACAAAAAACGATATTCAAAGGTATTGCAAATTCAACAATTGTACTTATTGACAAAATTTTTATAACATGGTACATTATAGGTGCACAGTTGCTAATAATCTTTTTCATTCCATCCCTTATAGGACAAGCCGTCAATCAAGTATTGGCGGTAATTTTTTTTGCATAAGAAAGCCTGAATGTTTTAATTAACATTCAGGCTTTCGGTTTAACTTTTTCCAATTGTTGGTAAAGAATCAGTCTATATACATACTCTCTTCAAGCAATGGATCCATATCTGTATAATTATTTACGGAAAATGCTTTGATATAATCTACATCTGTGCAGTCACTTATGTCTAGTGTGCACCAAACTAGAGAGCCTCTGTCTGCATTAAGGACAGTTTCTTCATAGTTGGATAGTTCCATTTTCACAAGTTCGTTGCTGCTATTGTAAGCGGCAATGATAATGCCTAAATTGATAGGACTTTGTGTGAAGTTTGCCCCTTCTATATAAGCGGTAATAGAGGTGGAATTGCCTATTTTGCTTATTTTTACCTTATCCTGGTCTTTAAAATAAGTAGAGTATAAAGTATAATCGGCAGTTGTTTCTTTGAATGCAGTTATCATATTATTAGCATCCAGATAGAAAGTGCCGGTAGTATATATATCGAAGAGATTTTCCATAGAGTAAAAATAGGCTGGTGCAATTTCATATCTTGTGTCGTTAATTGTTACTGTCTTATCGCTCCAGTCCAACTCAACGATTGTTCCGTCTATAGATTTGTTAGCTAGTGTTGCAGAAATTGATCTGATATCACTTGTATTTTGGTAGTTAAATGGGGTAACCTGCATTGTTAACACATCATAATTCTCAAGATCAAAGGGGTGTACATTATTGCCGTTTTCATCAACAATTTCAAGATAGCAGTCTGAATCCTCTGAAAAATCAATATAGGATACATCAGATGGACTGGCGGAGATAGGATGTGCTTTTTTGCTAACAGTATCAACCATCTCAACTACAAAGTTTTCATATACACTTACAAAAGCAAAGTTATAATCATATGTACCTGTGTCAGTACCGCTCTGGGTAAATTCAATTGTTGTGAATCTATCATTAAACACATTGGTTACACCGTTAATATCGTCTGCAAGCTCTCTTGATGAGAAGGTCTGCTGACTGTTTACATAGAATGTGGTGTCATCATCAATATAGAAGGTTTTTATCTTTTCTTCATCCCTATTTTCCCAATATGTAACGGAATAGTATCCACTTTTATCTTCCAGTTTGATAATATTGTGAAGCTCAACAGTCAACTTGTTTTCATCATGAGAGCTTTCACTAATGACTAGCACAGTCGGACTTTGGTTTATATTTTCTTCAAAGGTTACAAATACATCAACTTTTCTGCCGAGAAATTCATGGGCATTTGTTTCGCCAATAGAAAGTTTAATTTCATTACCTTCGGAATATTTATAATTTATTAAGCTGGCTCTTGTCTGATAGTTATTACTTATTGCAAGAAATACTTGGTTTTCCTTAAGACTGTCATTTGAAATTGAGTTGTGTGTGAGAATACCGCTAAGTTTTACTGCTCCTAGATATTCGCTGAGAGCTGTCTTTTTTGGCTTATATTCAAGCCCGTCATAAATGCGATATGTATAACCAACGTCAGTTGGAAATTTCTCCATAAGAGGTATGTCAAGTGCGTTGTAAATAAGAGTAGTAACAACCATTCTGGTAACATCCTGTCCTAATGTGCCGCCTGCTCCTTCTGTGAGACCTATCAAATTAGCAGTATACAGATATCCTGTTGGATATGTACCTTGCCCCTGAGCATATGGCTCATAACCCAGGGCACAAACAAGCATCATTACGGCTTCTTCATATTTAACATTGTCATTAGGACGATATGTTCCATCGTTATAGCCTTTTGTCATGCCGAGCTCATAAGCAGTTTGTATATAACCAGATGCCCAATGGGTGGAATCTACATCAGAAAAGTCAGTTTCTCTTTGGGTTTTTCCAATGTCATCCATACCCTTAAGTCTGCAAAGTGTTACTGAAAACTCTGCTCTTGTCATATTGCCATTGCCCATCCACAAATTATCTTCGTAGCCAGCCATAAGCCCAAGCTCATAAACTGCCTCAACCATTTTTTCTTCGTTGCCTGTTACATCTGTAAAAGAGCTGGCAGTTGCAATAGAAAAGCAGTTCAAAATCATACTGTAAAGCACAAGAATAGCAACAAATATTTTAAAACATTTCAATTTGTCATCCCCTTAATTTATATAAATGTATTTTTTATCCAATCATATCTTCAAACTCCTGCTCTGTTATAACCTTTACACCAAGCTGATTTGCTTTGTCCAGCTTGCTTCCGGCAGCTTCGCCTGCAAGGACATAGTCTGTTTTCTTTGAGACGCTTCCTGATGCTTTTCCGCCAAAGCTTTCAATAATCGCCTTGGCTTCCTCACGCTTGTATTTTTCAAGAGTTCCTGTAATAACAAAGGTAAGTCCCTCAAATCGTCTGTCGCTCATTTCATCTTGCGGTTGTGTCATATCCACCCCGTGTTCAATCAGCCTTTGGATAAGGCTTCTGTTATGCTCATTTGCAAGATAACTGATAATACTCTTTGCACTCTTGTCACCGATATCATTTATCTGTGCAAGCTCTTCGCAGGTTGCATCAAACAGTTTTTGGATGCTACCAAACCTTTGAGCAATGAGCTTTGCTGCTCTTTCTCCGACAAGCGGAATCCCTAGTCCCATAAGAACTTTAGCAAGACCTCTGCTCTTAGAATTCTCAATAGCATTAATAAGGTTTTCTGCACTCTTTTCGCCCATCTTATCCATTACAATAAGCTCGGATGCCTTTAGGCTATATAGGTCTGCTATATCCTTAATAAAATTAAATGAGATAAGCTGATTTACAATAGCAGGGCCAAGTCCATCTATGTCCATTGCCTTTTTAGATGCATAATGGATAATGTGTCTTGATTTTTGTGCAGGACAATCGATTCCGCTACATCTTACAGCGACTTCACCATCGATTCTGATTGTTGTACTGCCACATTCAGGGCAGGTTGAGGGCATTTCAAATATTATTTCGTTGCCCGTTCTTTTTTCAGGAACAGAGCGAACAATTTCGGGGATTATCTCCCCTGCTTTGCGTACAATTACTCTGTCACCAATTCGTATATCTTTATCCTTGATATTGTCAATATTATGAAGTGTAGCACGACTTACAGTTGTGCCTGCAAGGCGAACCGGAGTGAGAAGAGCGTTGGGTGTGAGCACACCTGACATTCCAACCTGAACGTATATATACTCAAGAGTAGTTTCTTTTTCTTCAGGTGGGTATTTATATGCGATTGCCCACTTGGGGGACTTGCTTGTTGTGCCAAGCTCCTCACGAAGTGAGAGGTCGTTGATTTTTACAACAGCTCCGTCGATATCGTAGGAGTTTTCACCACGAGTATTGCCGATTCTTTCAATCTCCGCCCAAATTTCATCTATACCCTTGCATAGTGTAACAGGGACAGTTTTTATTCCGCATCTGCTGATTATATCGAGGCTTTCCTTATGTGTGGAATATTCGATGCCCTCTGATTGTTGCATATTAAATACAAATATACTGAGCCCTCTCTCTGCTGTTACCTTACTGTCAAGCTGTCTTAGTGATCCAGCTGCAGCATTTCTTGGATTTGCAAAGAGTGGTTGTTCCAGCTCTTCCCTTTGGCGATTGAGCTTTGTAAAGCTTTCTTCAGGCATATATACCTCGCCACGAACCTCTATGAATTCGGGTGATTCTTTAAGAGTTTTTGGTACATCCTTAATTGCCAGAAGGTTATGAGTTATATCTTCGCCTGTGGTGCCATTCCCACGAGTAGAGCCGCGAATAAGCTTGCCATTTCTATACTCAATAGAAACTGAAAGTCCATCGATTTTTGGCTCAACTGAAAATACAGCTCTATCTTTTCCAATCTTTTCTTCGATTTTTCCTACAAAATCAGCAAGCTCCTCGTAGGAAAATACATCCCCAAGGCTTTGCATTGCAACCTTGTGCTCAACAGGTGCAAACTGGCTGGATGCAGTCCCACCCACATTAGCAGTAGGAGATGAATCCGACTTAAGATGAGGATTTTTCTCTTCAAGCTCCTCCAATTCACGAAGTAGCCTATCATATTCAAAGTCAGAAATCTCTGGATTGTCCTGATTGTAGTAAAGATTATTATGATATCCAATTTCTTCTCTTAGTTGCTTAATTCTTACTTTGTCATCCATTGATAAAAACCCTTTCAATATAGGATAAATCCATTTTATCACAAATCATTAAAATTGTCATTCATTTTGACTAATTTTCCCAATTTCTTCAAAAATAAAAGTCATTCTTGTGATAAGAATGACTTTTATGTATTATAATTATAACATCTTGAGCAGTCCATTTCTAAAATCGTCTGATGAAACTCCGCCCGGATAATTGATAAAGAGCACATCATCAAATTTTGTAAGTTCATAAAAATCAGTTAGTTTAAAGCTGTTTGGATGCTTTTTATTGTTAAAGTATCTTGGGTCAATTACATATATTTCACTATAGTTATTAACCGCCCATGTTGCAAGGGCGTTTCCGAATGATTCCTTTACTATAAGGAGCTTTTTGTCTGAATAACAGCTTGATTTAATAACAGTGACGGGTGCGTCTCCACCGATATATCCAAGATATCCACCGCTTGCAGATACCACCGAGACACCTCTTGATTTATCCTTGAGCCATTTGTCATTATATACTGTGGCAGAGGTCTTTACTATTGGCTTGAAATATTCGATTTCGTCAGGGTTGTTTCTCATAACAGCCCCATATGGTGTTTGTGCCAGAAAGTTTGCCATAGAGCCGGTATATGTCTTTTTCTCCACAGGGAATTGTGAAAGAGGAGGGAGAGAACGATGAGAATATTCAAGGAATTTCTGGTACGCAAAGTAAGCACCTCTTTGTGTCCAATGATGGTCGGTTCTGAAATATATATTTTCGTCCTTGTGCTTATCCAGCTCTTCAAAAACATTTATAGGTATTACAGATGGGTCGAGCTTGTCATATAGACTCGTTACATCACCTATAATACTCTTTACCTTCTCGCCATAATATTCTGTGCCTGTGGGAACTATCATATTATACACATTGCAGTTTGGAAGCTGCGCTGATGCCTGACTTATAAGACTTGCATAGTCAGAAATATGAGTAAGAACAATTGATTCCATAGCTCGAGTGCCTGAAACAAATATTGAGCCATACGCACGGGTTGTCTGGGTGCGCATCTCATCGCCAATGATTGTTTTGCTTATGCCACTATCGAACTTTGTGGGTACAAATTCTGCAATTTCTACAGCAAGGTCTGTGCTCTTTTGCAGTACCTCAGTGCTGATATACAGTACATCGTTGTGAAAAAATGGTGCGTGAGTCACATTGTGCATCTTTGAATTTACATTTATACGATCCCTGGAAACAATCATAATAATATTCTTACCATCACCATCACATACAACTGCATAAGCGCTTTCATCCCATTGGACACTATATCCGATTTTTGTTAATACTTCACGCAAAGGGACAAAAACGGTATTTCCTTGTATAAGTGACTTGTTTTCCAGTATGTAGGTGTCGCCGTTAATTGTAAATGTATTCTGAGCAGGATTAACTATGAGTGCAAGCCTTGCATATGTCTGCATAGGAATAATTGGTATCAAAGTCAATATGACAATCGAGAGAATCATGAAAAACTTCTTCAATTTATATAAACCTCCAATTTGCTATAACAACTAAAAGTGTTATTATAATGATACCATAAGGCTGAATATATTTCAATATTTTTGAAAATAATAATTTAAAAAATATGACATTAAGAAATTTTTCGAAATATGTATAATTTTTTTGAAAAAGTGCTTGACATTCTATTTTCTTTATGATATTATATTGCTTGCGTCAGTCACAGAGACGGTCGTAGCAAATGTGGCGGCATAGCTTAGTTGGCTAGAGCAATCGGTTCATACCCGATAGGTCGGTGGTTCAAGTCCACCTGCCGCTACCAATTACAACTTCATATACGGCCCGTTGGTCAAGCGGTTAAGACACCGCCCTTTCACGGCGGAATCACGAGTTCGATTCTCGTACGGGTCACCACGTCGGAACAAGTTATGCTTGTTCCGATTTTTTATGCAAAAAAATCAGTCACTTGCTTCACTGGTCCTCATCTTCCCCAAGAAATCCTCATTCGTTAGAATGGGGATTTTTACTTTCATCTATCTTTTATGCTCATACTAAAAAGAATATGAGGGATTTAAATAAGTTAATTAGTAAAAGGTAATAGAGAGGAAGTAATTTATTAGCCCTTCTTGCATTATATCCCAAATTTTGCTATAATAACCTTAATTTCGCTTAGGGGGAGTTGTTATGAAAATTAGTACTGATTTTCTTGGTGGCAATATTCTAATTAAAGGGCAGGATGGTGATACATTCTACCTTGACTGTGAACTTCGTGACACAGAGGGCGAATGGTTCTACTGGGCTTTTTGTGCGCAGGGTTTTGAGGGTAGGACAATTAAATTTGTTTTTGAGAAGCCTTGGATTGGATATTTTGGCCCTGCCATAAGCTCTGATCTTAATCATTGGGAATGGCTCAATTCTGGCGATGACCATTCTTTTGAGTATACTTTTGGAGAGAATGAAGATAAGGTCTATTTTGCTCATCATCTTCTTTATCATCCGGATCGTTTTGCTTCTTTTGCAAGGAAGCATGGTTTAGAGATCAAAGAGTTCTGCAACAGCAGAAAAGGCCGTAGTGTTCCCATGGTGGAATTTGGTGAGGGTGACCGACTCGTTATCCTTGCGGCAAGACATCACGCTTGCGAATCTACAGGCAGTTATGCACTTGAGGGAACAATTGAAGGACTTATAAAGAATCCAATTAATAATTTAAGATATATCTGCGTGCCTTTTGTGGATTATGATGGCGTTGTTGATGGTGACCAGGGGAAGAATCGGTTCCCACACGACCACAACAGGGATTATCCTGCTGATGCGGGCGCTATATATCCTGAGGTTAAGCAAATCCGTGAAATTGCAGATAATAATGATGTCTTTTTGGCGTTTAGTTTCCATTCTCCTTGGCATAAGGGGGGTCTAAACGATAAAGCATTCCTTCCTCAAATGACCCTTGATAAGCTTGATAGACTTGTGGAGTTTGGAAATACTTTTGAAAGTTGTATAACGCAGGAAGCTTTTAAGTATGAACAGAAAAATGACTATCCGCCTAATACAGATTGGAACAAGGTTGGTATGCCCTGCTTTGAGACATATCTGCTGAATAACAAGGGTAACTATGTGACCACAAGTGTAGAACTTGCATATTTTGGTGAGTATAACAACAGAATAACTCAAGATAATACGGTTGAGTTTGGAAGATGCTTCGCAAAAGCAATGAAGAAATATGTTGATATAGTCGACAGTAAATAAGGAGAATTCTTATGAAAAGAGAAAAATTTGGCTCAAGACTTGGTTTCATACTTATTTCAGCAGGCTGCGCTATAGGCCTTGGAAATGTATGGCGCTTTCCATATATTGTAGGAGAATATGGCGGCGCAGCATTTATTTTGATCTATCTGGCATTTCTGCTTTTCTTTGGTCTGCCAATTATGACTATTGAGTTTGCTGTTGGCAGAGCAAGCAGAAAGAGTATTGCAGATTCTTTCCGTGTTCTCGAACCAAAAGGAACAAAGTGGCATTGGTTTGGATGGGTAGGTATCGCAGGGAACTACCTTCTTATGATGTTTTATACAACCATTACTGGTTGGATGTTTGCATACTGCTATAAGATGATAAAAGGTGATTTTGTAGGGCAGACTTCCCAGCAAATTACAACCCAGTTTGAAAGTCTTATTGCCAATCCTTTGATAGTTGTGGGATGCATGATTCTTACTACAGTTCTTGGCTTTGCCATTTGCTCAAGGGGTCTTAAAGACGGAGTAGAAAAGGTAAATAAAGCTATGATGCTTGCACTACTTGGAATTATAATTATTCTTGCAGCTCGTACGGTTACACTTCCCGGTGCAGGGGAGGGTCTTAAGTATTATCTTGTACCTAATTTTGAGAGAATGATGGAGCACGGAGTTGGTGAGGTAGTATTTGCCGCACTTGGACAGGCCTTCTTTACGCTATCAATCGGTATGGGTTCTATGGCAATTTTTGGTAGCTATATAAGTAAGGAAAGACGACTTTTTGGTGAAAGTATCTCAATTGCAGTTTTAGATACCTTTGTTGCCTTTGTGGCGGGACTTATTATTATTCCATCTTGTTTTGCATTTGATATTACTCCTGGTGCAGGTCCTGGGCTTATTTTCCAGACCTTACCTAATGTATTTAATGCTATGTCAGGTGGAAGAATTTGGGGCGCATTGTTCTTTGTGTTCTTGATTTTTGCTGCTCTTTCAACAGTTATTGCAGTGTTTGAGAATATAATTTCCTTTGGTATGGATCTTTGGGGTTGGAGTAGAAAAAAAGCTTGTATTGTAAACACTTTCGCAATTATCATCCTTTCTCTTCCATGCGCATTGGGATTTAATGTTTGGTCAGGTATTGCACCTCTTGGCGCGGGCACAACGATTCTTGATTTGGAGGATTTTATTATAAGTAATAATATCTTACCAATTGGCTCACTTATCTATATTTTGTTTGCCGCTCTTGATAAGAAGGGGTGGGGGTGGAATAATTACATCGCCGAGGTTAATGCTGGTAAGGGAATAGCCTTCCCAGACAAACTAAGAGTGTATGTAAAATATATCTTACCTGCTATTCTTCTTTTTGTTTGGATACAAGGATATATTAATATGTTCTAATGTTAATTACATTTTAAAAAAGTTGTTTGCATGTGGTTGAACGACTTTTTCGACGGTCTGGGGCAATAACTACTCTAGTTATTGCCCTTTTATGTTGAATTATTACTTTATTTGTGATAGAATGATTTCATCGAAGATAAAATCAATGAATTGCCTTCGGCATGAATTGAAATCAAAGACTTCATGAATTGAGCCTTGAGGCTCATGAATTGCACCTATCGGTGCATTGAAAGGCAATTCAATTCATGGAGCGATAGCGAGAAATCATGGCGACAGCCAATTCATGACAACGAAGTTGTCAATTAATTAAATGGAGAATGCGCATGAATGAAAATAAACTCGTAGATTTGTCAAAACGATTTGCAGTCGATGTTGTTAATTTATGCATGGAAGTAAAAGAGAAAAGAAAAGGAAATGTGCTATTAAATCAGCTTTTGCGAAGCGGAACGAGCATAGGCGCTAACATTCATGAAGCAAATTATGCAGCAAGCAAAGCAGATTTCATAAACAAATTTCAAATTGCGTTAAAAGAATGCTATGAAAGCGATTACTGGTTAGGTCTGTTTAATGAAACTAAAATGATAACTGAAGATGAGTATGCCGATATGTATGATAAATGCAGTAAAATCAGAATATTACTTATTTCGTCAATTACAACTGCTAAGAAAAAAACGAGAGGTAAAGAGGACGATTGATGAACAATATGACCTAAAGTATATTGGTAAAAACACTATTTATGATAATATCAAAGCTGGTAGCGTATAAAATGATAACTAATTTTAGAATAACTGTGAGTTAAAATTTTACTCTTTTGGAGGAGTCTAACAATGGAGAACTTCAAAGGTATTTTTCCTGCCCTCTTGACACCATTTGATGGCGAGGACAGAATCAATGATAAAGCGCTTGAGTCGCTTATTAAGATGAATATGGAAAAGGGTGTTAAAGGTTTTTATGTTGGTGGTAGCACCGCAGAAGCTTTTCTTATGTCCAATGATGAAAGAAAACATATTTTTGATGTAGTAAAATCAGCAACTAAAGGTGAGTGCACTCTTATTGCACATATAGGTTGCATTGCTACTAATCAGGCGATTGAACTTGGCAGATATGCTTGTGACCTTGGGTATGATGGGATATCTTCTATACCGCCTTTTTACTATAAATTCACATTTGAGGAGATTAAGAAATATTATTATGATATAGTGGATAGTGTAAATCTCCCTATGATTATATATAATTTTCCTAACTTCTCCGGGGTAACACTTACTGCTGATAATATAGGTGAATTTTTAAATGACCCACGATTTATCGGTGTTAAGCATACATCAAGTGACTATTTTACAATGGAGCAGATTAAGTCAAGATATCCTGATAAGCTTGTTTATAATGGATTTGATGAGACGTTTATGGCCGGTCTTTCCATGGGGGCCGATGGTGGAATAGGAAGTACATATAATTTTATGGCAGAAAAGTTTGTTAAAATATATGACCTTTTCCATAATGGAGAGATTGCAGCAGCACAGGAGATACAAAAGACCGCCAACAAGATTATCTCTGTTCTTTGCAAGGTTGGTGTACTTCAGGGAGAAAAGGCGATGCTTGAGATTATGGGGATTGAATTTGGTGAGTGTAGAGCTCCATTTATAGGGCTTACCTCTGAGCAAAAGGAAATGCTAACAAAGGAAATTCTCCCTTTGTTATAAATAAAAATCCGAGAGGGTTGGTATAAATGAGTAAAAGTAAAGAATCACAGATGATAAAATCTGTGGCAAAAAGTATTACAGACAATTATAAAAAGAGCGAGCTTTTGAACAAGGGACAGAATCTTCATCTGCCCAGTCGTGATGCTGTAATTGAAATAATAAGGGATTTAAGGAAGATTATCTTCCCCGGATATTTTGACGATATGGAGTTTTATAGTGATTTGTCAGAATACTACGCAGGCAATAATTTGATTGTTATTTACGAGAAACTTAAAAAGCAGATAGAGCTTGCACTTTTATATGAGAATAATGATGATTGTCCTTTTTGCGCTTCTCGTGCGGAGGAGATTTCAACTGACTTCTTTGCACAGCTTCCGGCTATTCAGGAGCTTCTATTAAAGGATGTTCAGGCAGCTTATGATGGTGACCCTGCAGCCAAGAGCAAGGAGGAGATTATCTTCTCTTATCCTGGTTTGTTTGCGGTGTATGTATATAGAATCGCTCATGTACTATACAAGGCAGAAGTGCCATTTATCCCTAGAATTATGACCGAATATGCCCATGGCAGAACAGGGGTTGATATTAACTCAGGTGCAGAGATTGGTGAATATTTCTTCATCGACCACGGCACAGGTGTTGTTGTCGGTGAAACAACCAATATTGGTAATTATGTTAAGCTGTATCAGGGTGTTACCCTTGGTGCCCTTTCTACAAGAAGTGGTCAACAGCTTTCAGGTAAGAAGAGACACCCAACCATCGAGAATAATGTTACTATCTATTCCGGTGCATCTATCCTTGGCGGTGAAACAGTAATTGGTGAAGGCTCTGTTATCGGCGGTAACTCCTTCATCACCCAATCAATCCCCGCTTTCACAAAAGTTAGTTGTAAAAGCCCTGAGCTTATTATGAAGAATCCTAAGAGTGTAGAATAGGTTAAAATCATAGATTATTGCAATGAATAATGAAGTCGTCTGCGACTGATGAATAATTAAGAATTAATGAAGAAATGCAAAAGCATTTCAACCACAATTATTCATTTTTCATTATTAATTTTTCATTTATACAGGTGGTGACACTATGGACAAAGTGAAGAGTGATTACGGCAAGGCACGTGATGCTTCATGGAAAGTAATTTCCAAGTACAATATTACTTCCTTGCCTGTTGATGTCTTTGACCTTGCACGCAAGATGGGGATAAAGGTGCTTCCCTATAGTAACAGCAGATTATTAATGCGTTTGCTGGGAGTATATCGCTTGCGAAAGAAGAATGATGGACTTTATATGAGATTCATAAAAAGAAGATATATATTCTATGATGATTCAGTTAAAAGCCAAGGTCGTCTTCGTTTTACCATTGCCCATGAGCTTGGGCACGATGTTTTGGGGCATACGGGCAGAGGCGCAGTGATGATTCCAAGATGCGCCGAGCGTAATCGTGAAGGCGTTTTTGGTGGATATGAGACCGAGGCAAATATCTTTGCATCAAGGCTCTTAGCCCCAAGCGGTGTGCTTCATAGCATGAATATTACATCAGCTGAAGATATATCACAGCTTTGCGGAATATCCCACGAAGCGGCAACATACAGAGCCGAGCGTCTTGCCACGCTTAATAAGAGAAATATGTATAATGTGAGTGAGCTTGAAAGGGACGCAATGGAACGCTTTAAAAATTTCATAGAAAGTAATAAATAAAACCGTATTTCATCTAGTGTGGAGTACGGTTTTACTTTATTTTTTATCTAAAAAATCCATAAACATATTCCAATCATATCGGCTGAGGTAATGTGTTCCTTTGCGGATGTGATAGCCGATGTTTCCTTTGTGGAAATGTTCATCAGCCTGTGGGAATGTATCTTTTCCTACAAGACCATCGATGCCCATTGCTTTATATGCACTACTGGCCATAACACATGAGGCATACTCTGCCTGTGGGTCTGCCCATATATCCTCCTGTGCAGATGCAACATATAAAAGTCTTGGTGCTATAAGGGACAAAAACATATTCTGTTCAAAGGGCAATTTGTCCTCATTATTCATATACTTACCATAGTTTTCGCAGAACCAATAGGGAAAATTGGTATAAATATCCTTTATTGTTTCGCCTCTTTTTCCCCTTGTAATTGCAGCTCCACTACAGCCTGAATCATTTGAAATAGTACAGTAGAATCTATCATCAACCGCCCCTGCAAGAAGGGCAGTTTTGCCAAGTCTTGAGTGACCTATTGCAGTTGCTTTTGTAATGTCAAGTTCTTCTTGATCCTGTGCATAATCAAGAATTCTGCACATTACCCATGCCCAAAGGCTAATCTTGCCACCATCGGTAGGCTCTTGTCTGCCGTTTGGATATACAACTCCTGCAAGACCATCAGTAAAGTCATCATTATCCTTTGTCACATCCTGATAGCAAAAGGACAGCACTCCATAGCCTCTGTCAATGATTTCTTCGGTAGGATAATATCTGTCAGGCACCGCATCACGAAAGTTTGCAAAAACGAAGAATGGTACCTTTTGATTAGTATTAGGAATCACAGAGATTACAGGGAATGAACATTCTCTTCCATTAAGTCCGACAGTCATAATTATCTTTTTATATGTGGCACTGCCTCTTAAGTATACTTTGTTTTCCTCTGTAGCATCCCATTTGAAAATATTAGGAAGAGGAGGCAAATATCCATATTCTTCCTGAAGGAAAAGGTCTAGAATCTCCTTTTTGTTTGACAGGTCATATCCAAAGTCAGGAAGATTAATATCCTCTATGTATTTGTTTACCATCATACCATCTCCTTTGCTTATAAAAGGAGTATACATTTTGTGATGATTAAAGTCAATACGGTTGACAAAGTGTCCAATAATAAGTATAATAAATAGATTGAGTTTTCTATAAGGAGGGGTTGTGTTGCAGAGCGTAAGCCTAAATGATGTCTATCCGCTTTTGAAAGAAGTTGTTGATAATGGCGGAGAATTTAGCTTTATCTCAAAGGGTACAAGCATGCTTCCTATGCTTCGCAATAATATGGACACTATTGTTCTTGCTAAGGCACAGCTGCCCTTAAAGAAATTCGATGTTCCTTTTTATAGGCGAGAAGACGGCTCGTTTGTCCTCCACCGAGTTGTGGGCTTTGATAGGGATGGCAGCTATATTATGTGTGGGGACAATCAGTTTGTTAAAGAACGAGGCATAACAGATGAGCAGATTGTTGCAGTCCTAAAGGCGTATATTAAGGATGGCAGAAGAATAGAATGTGCTGACCCTGAATATCTTGATTATGTACATAAGCATTGCAGACACAGAGCATTTATAAAATATTACAGATATTTCAGACATAAAGTCGGAAACATTCTTAGGAAAATGGGACTTAGGAAATAAAGACGGAAGGGTAAATACATAATGAACTTTTTTACTATACTTGCTATTGGATTAGCTCTTTCCATGGATGCTTTTGCAGTAGCCGTGTGCAAGGGACTTGCAATGAGAAAGCTGTCTTACAAGAAAGCGGCAATAATTGGTTTGTGGTTTGGTTTTTTTCAGGGATTTATGCCCCTTACCGGATATATTCTCGGAGAAAGATTCGAAAAGATTATAGGCACCTATGCCAATTGGGTTGCTTTTATAATCCTAACGACAATTGGTATTAATATGATTAGAGAGGCTATGTCTGGTTGTGAAGATTGTGTTGATGATTCTGTTGGAGCTAAAGCGATGCTTGTTCTGGCAGTTGCTACAAGTATAGATGCTTTGGCAGTTGGAGTTTCATTTGCTTGGCAACAGGTTAATATACTTACCGCAGTTACAATTATAGGTGTTACAACCTTTGTTTTTTCTATGATTGGTGTTAAGATTGGTAATGTGTTTGGTACAAAGTACAAGTGCAAGGCGGAGCTTGCCGGCGGCGTTATTCTTATAATAATTGCGCTTAAGATAATAATAGAGCACTTAGTTGGATAATGTCAGACCGTCGGAAAAGTCGTTCAACCACAAGCAAAATAGAAAATATTTATCTCTTGCTTGTTCTATAAAAAAATAATATATAATTATAATGGCGTAGGTTTTATCGAAAAACCTACGCCATTGCTTGCTTTCACCCTTCCCGACCTCTACCGTACCCTCGTACGCCGACGATGTCGGGACTGTCGAATTTAACTTCCTTTTTCGCAGTCTGCTAGTGTGTCGATAAACCTACAGACACACTTTTTTTATTTATACGGTTGTTTTCGATACAGTATTCCATCTCTTAATTTTAAGAGTTGTTGTCTTCTCCATTTCGATTTCAGTGAGGAAATAGTCCTTTATCTGTTTATATGAAGCAAGACGGGTATTGATTTTATCAATATGATCCTTAACCCTTCTGCGGATTTCTTCGACGGTGTAGTCTGCGTTGTATACGATTTTTGCTGTTATGCAATCTTTACCGCTTTCTGTATCATTATATACAAGGCATTCCTTGATATACTCAGAGCTAGAAATAAGTGATTCCAACTCTTCGGGGAAAACATTTTTTCCATTATTAAGAACAATTACATTCTTTTTTCTGCCTGTGATATATAGATATCCATCACTATCAAAATAACCCATATCTCCGGTATAGAACCAACCATTCTTTAATACAGCATTGGTGCTTTCTTCATCATTATAATATCCGAGCATTACGTTATCACCCTTGGCAATTATCTCGCCAATGCCATTTTCATCAGGGGTATCAATTTTTAGCTCAACATTTGGAAGAGCCTTACCTACTGAGCCACGACGCATGCATTTATAGCTTTCTGCCGTAAGCGTCGGAGCTGTTTCTGTTAAGCCATAACCAAGTACTGTCAAAACGCCAATATCGTTAAACCACTTGAGCACTTCAGGGTCGGCAGGTGCAGCACCTACGATAACCATACGAAGCCCACCCATAGCATCAAGAAGCTCTTTGAAAAGCTTTCTTCTGATGTCAATGCCAAATTTGCGTAATGCATTGCTGATCTGGATACCTCTGCTAACCTTCTCAAGCTTGTTCTGTGACTTAAGCTTTTTGTTAACTGTGTTGTGGATTTCCTCAATGATTCTTGGAACACCAACAAGTACTGTAACATTGTATTCCAAAAGGCATCTTGCAATTCTTAGTCCCTCACAAAATACATTGCACATTCCGACTGATAAAAAGAGAACAATCTGTGTCATTCCAAAGGTGTGATGGAATGGAAGAAGAGCCATATTAACATCGTTTTTATCAAAATTTTCCCAAACAGTCATTCCATATACGTTAGCTGTAATATTCTTTTGCGTAAGCATAACTGCCTTGGATGCTGCTGTTGTGCCTGATGTGAAAAGGAGTATGCTCAATTCGCTTCCGTCAACCTTGATGTTTTTATATGTTTTGTTATCTAATGTCTTTCCTATCTCGATTGCACCTTCGAAATCTTCACTATCTATACACATCTTAAAGGTATCATCTCTTGAGCTTAATGTTTCTTCAAACTCATCTCCATAGAAGATTGCCTGTGCACCACTACGGGTTAATTGCTCATGAATTTCCTCAGGAAAAAGTCCTCTGTCGAGGGGAACGATTATTCCGCCTGTTGCCAATACGGAAAGATATACAAGCATCCATTGATAACTGTTTTTACCAATAACTGCAACCCTCTTGCCTGCAAGATTTTGTGAGATAAGGTATTTTCCCATAGACTCCATCTCTTCGCGAAGTCGGAGGTATGTTATATCGTCATATATTTTTCTTTGTTTTTTTATTTTAAAAGCAAGTCTTTTTCCGTGCTTTACGGATGCGTCTTCGATTAACTGTCTAATATTATCGTATAATTTCACCATTTAGATATGCTCCTAACGTTTACCAAATTATATCATCTAGTTTTCAATACTATGTTACCATAACATTGCAAATTAGTCAATAGTGTAACATAAAAGTAACATAACTATATTATAAATTGGTCGATTTTCGCTTATGTGTATATATAAACTACTCGTAATTTGGTGCTCGTTTATCGTAGTTTTATGCACGTTGCTACGGATTTATTGCAAAAAGTTAAAAAATATAGTATTATAGTAATTAGGAAAATTGAATTAAATTAAAGAAAGGAATGAGACAAATTAAAAGATTATTATCACTTATTTTAATTATCTCTATGCTCACAGCTACCCTGGGGGCTATGACAGTATTCGCTGAAACAACATCAGTTTCGGTTCCTGTTACAATTTCCGGTGAATATCAGGGAACAAATCACTGGGCAAATGCTACATACACATTTGATGTAATTGATGGTGTAGCAAATGGATTTGGCTGGATTTCAAATGGAGAATACAAGTTTATGTATTATCCAAACGAGGGTAAAATAAAAAACGCATCACAAGCATCATCATTTGCATTGGAAGAGGGTAAGTCAATCCCTGAATTTATAGTAATTCCATATACAATTGACGGATTCAGAACTGACTATGCAAACTATGAGGCAAAGACTATTGCTGTAAGCGCTGCAAATACAAACTATTCTATTTTCAGAAATAATACAAGCGCAAATACAACTATAGTAATTCCTGAAGGGGTTACAGAGATTCCAAATAATGCTTTTGGTCAGAATAGTAAAGATAATAAAAAACAGACCTTTGTTTTGCCGTCTACTTTAACCTCAATCGGTACGAACGGTTTCCAGCAGGGTTCATCTGGTGGATTATATCTTAATTTTGATATCCCAAGCGGAGTTGCAAGTATAGGCAGCGGCGCCTTTCAGAACTGTCGCTTTACTGATATCGTAATCCCAGTGGGCGTGAAAACTATTAATAGTAATATTTTTGCTTTCTGTTACAATCTTGCTAATGTAACCTTCAAGGGTGAAATTAGTAATTTAACAGGATTCAGAAAATGCAACGGTATTAAGACAATTACATTCGAGGGCAAGACTGCTCCGACTGTAGATGCTAATGCTTTCTATGAAGCAACAACTATTACTCCTACTATTTACTACCCTGCGAACGGTGTAGGATATACAGACGATGCTTTTACAAGCAAGTTTGCCACGGGTACAATCTTTGAAAGGCTTCCCGGTGTTCCTGTTGCTGATAAGGTAACAGTTACAGGTGACAATATCGTTGGCACTACACTTGTAGCATCATATGTATATGATGACCCTATGAAGAATGAGGAAAGTGGCTCTACAGGTACATGGGAAAGAGCAGATGATTATGCATTTAAAACTAATGTAGAAACAATAAAAACTGTTAATGTTTCAGCTGCAACAGGCTCTACATACACTCTTACAGATACAGATGATAACAAATACATCCGTTTTACAGTTACTCCCCGTAATGCAGCTGCAGAGATGAATGTGGGAGAACCTGTATACTTTGTATTCGGTCAGAAGATTCGTAAGCCTCAGACAAAACCTGTTGTAGCATTAACTGCACCAAGTGTAGGCTACAAGGCTTATGTAGATTCAGAAGTTACATTCTCTGCAACAGCAACCTGTGATAATACAACAATTACAAAGGTTGAATTCTATGCGAATGATAATGTAATTGCCTCGTCACTTGAAGCTCCATTTACTGCTAAATGGATACCAACAGTTGATGGTGACTACAACGTATATGCAAAGGCGACTAATGCCCTTGGGGAAAGCACCTCAACAGAGCAAGTTGCAATTAAGATTTATTCTCTTTCAGAATCTATCGAGCCTGTATTGGCTTCAAAGTGGAGTTATGACTTTAATGACTTTACTTCAACCAACACATTCACAAGTTATGAAGGACTTCCCGAAAAGTTTCCAAACTTCGGTAACTGGGCATCAACAATAACAAGTGCTCATGGTCTTTTTGGCAAGGCAGATGATGACTACTTTATGGCGCTTAATTCTGCTGATGGCTCAAGTGAGACTGCAAGAGTATATATGAACCTTGATAATATGGACAGTGGCAACAATGTATATTATGCAGAGATGGATGTTGCTTTCTCTTCAACTGATGAAGCAAGACATTTCTTCACAATAAGAACATCAAGACTTCAACATAATATATTTAGCTTTAACAGTAATGGTAATGTTTCTTATAATGATTCAACAGGTGGTCATTCCTTTGTTGATTCAAATGGGAATGCTGTTAAGTATGAAGCTAATAAGTGGTATCATATCGGCGTTGTTCTTGACTTTAAGAATACCGAGGTTACATTCCACCTTTCATATGATGATGAGGATATTACTGTAAAGACAATCCCTGTTGACCCAACCTGCTTTGACTACACAAGTGAAATCTCCACAAGAGGTATTCATAGCAGTGGTAAGCAGTATGGCGTAGTATATATGGACAATATGGCTTGCGGACAGGTTCAGGAGTCATATGTAAATGCTGTTATCGAAACTCCAACAAGAGGTTCATACCTTTCCGGTAAGGCTATAAGCTTTAAAGGCTATGCTAAGGATTCAAGAGGTAAGAATATCCAAAAGGTAGAAATCTATGGTAATGGCGTACTTATTGGTGAGGCATCGAGCGGACAATTTAATATAAGCAACACTATCCAGCCTGGTAATTATGCAATCATTGCAAAGGCAATTAGTGAAGATGGCCTTGTAGGTTATTCCAATACAGTTAATATTACAGTAAGCAGTGTGGTTCTCTCTGATGTATTTGCAGATAATATGGTTCTTCAAAGAAATCGTGACCTCCGCATTGCAGGTACCGGCTCAAATGGTACAATTGTTACAGTTAAACTCCTTAACGAAACAAGAAGCACAACTATTGAAAATGGCAAATGGGAAGTAATGCTTCCACCACAGCCTACAACAAAGAGCACATCTCTTATAGTTTCTGCTGATGGTGTAGATACTGTATTTAGTAATGTTGCAATCGGTGAGGTTATCCTTTGCACCGGTCAGTCCAACATGGCATATGCTCTTAATAAGTTCTCGGGTCTAATCAGTGAGGCTGACCAGGCGTATGATGATATCAGACTCTTCAAGCAGGGCTCAACACAGACAACTTCCCCTCAGACAAATATCCCTGATGGCAGATGGACTAAGGCAACACAGGTAGAGTCAACATCATTCTCAGGCATAGGTTACCTTTTAGGTAAGCTTTATTACTTGGCAGAAAATGGTGAGGTTCCTGTAGGTCTTGTCTATGCAGCTCATGGCGGCTCAAGCATTAATGTCTGGGTTCCAAACAATGGATATTTGTATGACCCTGATAATAAAGCATCAAGAACAACCAATACATTCTATAATAAGATGATTGCACCATTCACATCTACAACGATTGGACATGTTTTCTGGTATCAGGGCTGTGCTAATACATATTTAAGCAATAACTATGAAAAACTTCTTACTTCATATATTGATAGCTATCGAGAAGAATTCAATGATGATAAAATGGACTTTATTATTGTTCAGCTTCCAAGATTTGATTTTGAAAGCAGTTATAAGACAAAGGCAAGAACAGCTACTGGCGTAAGAGATGGCGAATGGAATGTCTCCCAGTATGTTGATGATGTTGCAACTGTAGTGTCTATCGATTGTGGTGAACCTGGAAATATCCATCCAAATGATAAGCTGCCAATCGCACAGAGAGCAGCTCTTGCACTTCGTCATTTTGTTAAGCCAAATGATACATCAATCATATGGCAGAGTCCATCATATGTTTCAAACACCGTTGCAGACGGCAAGATGACTATCTCCTTCAAGAATATTGCAGGTGGACTTAAGAGTGCAGACGGACAGGCTCTCCGTGGATTTAAGGTAGCCGGTGATGATGGTGTTTATGCAGACGCAGTGGCAACAATTGTTTCTGATACAGTGGTTGTCGATGTTTCTTCTGTTGTAGGTACACCATCTGTAAGATATGCTTGGGAGAGTGTACCAACACTTGGTGGTGCATATACAGTAGTAAATCTTGTTGGTGGTACAGGTCTTACTGTTGCTCCATTTAGAACAGATACAGGCAGATATCACTTTAAGGTGGAAGCGGACGGCACAGTTACAGGAGTGTACAACTATACTCCAATGGTTAGAAAGATTACTGCATCAGACCTTGCTGAGGGTAAGGTAATAATCACAGTTAATGCAAGAGATTATGATGATACAATCGCTACTGTTGAAGTTTTTGCAAATGGTGGTTCAATTGGATTTGCAACACCTATAGAGGGTACAACTCTTTATGCTATAGATTGGGAGGGTGCAACAGTTGGTACTCATACATTCTACGCTATTGCAACAGATAGTGCAGGCGCAACATCAATCAGCAGAGATGCATCACTTGGTACAACTACAGCTGATCCAAGACAGTATACTTTAACTATTGCTGATCAGTCCCTAGTTTCATTAACAGGAACTTTTGGTACAGGTATCACAGCAACAGCTAAAGACTTTGCAGGACAGAACCTTATCATTGCTGCATACAACGGCAATATCCTTATAAAGACAAAGATTTCTGACCAAGCAACTGTTTCTTTAACAAGTGAGGAACTTGAAGGTGCAACAATTGTAAAGACATTCCTCTTTGTGGATATGTCAAAAATACAGCCTGTTACAACTCCAGCAGTGTTAAAGAAGTAATTAAATAATAACTAAAGCCACTTTACTTTTTATGGTAAAGTGGCTTTCAGCGTGTCGATAAACCTATCGACACGCTGGCAGACTGCGAAAAAGAAAGTTAAATTCGGTATTTCCGACATCGTCGGCGTACGAGGGTACGGTAGAGGTCGGGAAGGGCGAAAGCAAGCAATGGCGTAGGTTTTTCGATAAAACCTACGCCATTATTATCTTAAATTATTATTTTATAGAAAAATTAATGCATAACCATTTTATATTTTGCTTGTGGTTGAACGACTTTTTCGACGGTCTGAAAGCCACTTTACTTTTTATGGTAAAGTAGCTTTTTGTTTGTTGACAATAAATAACAGGTCATATATAATGAGAATTACTTAAAAGAAAGGGCATATGTGTATGAAAAAGTTATTGATTGTTTTAGCATTATTTATAGTATTATCTTCGGTAGTGGCTGTAGCAGTAGAGCCGGCACAGATTAATTTTGAGCCTGATACATCAGGCAAGTTTATCTATTGTAATAACCGTGAGTTTATATTCAAATCAGACCTTGCAGATACATCCAATCGCAGTCCTCGTTTTATTATGAGCAATCACGATATGGAAGCGGGAAAATATGCAATGTTTCTTTCCCATGTTAATCGCACTGAGGTTAAAAATGCAGGTGGTTGGCTTATTACAGAGCCTGGCTTTGATGTGGAGCTTGATGTGCTTTTTCGAGCGAAGGAGGATACAACAATCCGCCTTACTGCAATGGGATTTGAAGTGCCAGAAAATAGTGAATATTATCTTAATGGTGAAACCTACACTCAGGAAAGCGAGTGGGGCTGCTTCGCCGCTTGGGCAAGTTATCTTGGTGTGACGGTTTCCCAACAGGATTCAGGTCAGAAATATTCCCCCGTTCCATTTGAACCTGTGGAATTTCAGGTGAAGGCAGGGGAGGAGGTATGGCTTAGTTCATATATTCCAAACTATCGTGAGGTGCCTTATTGCAGACCCGTTCATCTAATGGCAGACTTTGAGGTTGTATCAGGCAAAACGGATATCAATGTTGCAGCGCTTCGCTCAACAGGTATGATCGGGGATAGGAGTCGCTTTAATAAGTCGGCATCTTTCGGCTCATACATATTTGAAAGACAGCATAAAGGCATTGCAGACTCCCTTAATAAGGTGGATGCAAATCTTAATTTTTCCATAGACGATTCAATCGCCAATGGTGATAGCCTCCCTGTTATGGTTTATAATCAGCTTGCCCCAGAGGGAAATACGGTATGGACCTGGTATACCAACCTTAACCCTCGTTCTGATATCTGGAATAAAAATAATGTTGCAGAGTCAGGTATGCTCTCGTTTAAATATTACGACCCATCCAAGCTTGGACGGTATGGTGATAATGTACCTGAGGAAGAAAGAGACCCTTACTGGTATTTTGATACCAAGCATTCTGACCGCACCACGTGGCCGGGCAGAGATAGTGGCTATCTTAAGTTTGACTTTGTCCCCGGATATGAACTAAAAGAGGGAGACAAAGAGGATTACGCTGCAAGCCTTGGCAACTTTGGTGTTTTGCAGAACTATCATATATCTGTTACAAATAACGGTTATATGGACCGCTACATCAATTACAACCTTAATACATCATCCAATAACCTTATTATCCTAAAAGACGAGAATGGGGAAATTATGGAGCCATATCCTATTGTTAAGGGTACAGTTGGAGTGAAGGAAAGAGACACCCTTGCAAGTGTAAGACTCCCTGCACAAAAGACAACTAAATTCACCCTTACGGTAGTTCTCACAACCAATCATGTGGGCGGTATGGAAAACAACCTTACTATCACTGATAATGCTCGTCCTGTATCAGCATATACTACACAATGCGAATACAATGTACGAGATAATAACTACACAGGCAGAGAATATATCAAGTGGCTTGATGGTGAGCTTATGTGCTCATACGATGGGCTTGATTGGACCCCTGCCCCAATGAATAAGGAAACCAAGGAGCTGTTTGAGGGTAAGTGGGGCGAGTTTGAATTTGTGTGGACTGGCGACGGATATCTTGCCAAGTCAGGCATATATGATGGAACTCCTTATTATACAGTTCAGGAGTTCTACAAAACAGTATATCTTTTAGATAAAAACTTTAATTTGATAGCATCAAAGAACTTTGGTTATTATCCTGACGATATGTCTGCCGGTGGCGGAATGTATTATGTGTCAGCAGGTACAAAGTATTATTCCAAGGATGGAGCTAATTGGGAACTTTTTGATTCGCAGTATCAGCTGCCGTCTGTTAATTATAGCGGATATTATACAGCTATGAAGAAGGGTAAACTCCATATCTCGGTAGATGGTGTCAACTTCTTACCTGTATGGTTTGATAAGTTCAAGCCTTCATATATTGATAGCCTTGGTGATGTTTATTACTTCATAGATAATAATACAATCTACCTGTCTATGAAGGGCACATATTGGACACAGGTTAAGTGTGATGAGAAGATATCGTCAATCGGCAGAGTGGGAGGAAGTCTTCTTATTAATCATAAGACCTTAATCTCTATCCCAAGTCTAAGTAATGCCCCTGCAGTTTTGGCGGATAATAAATATTATGGCGGTGACGCGGTAATGGTTGATGGTAGCCTCTATCTCCCACTTCGTCAGGCAATGCAGTTCCTTAGTGCCGATGCTGTATGGCAGGATAATACAGCCTATGTGACGATTGGTGATAGTACTGCAGTCTTTAGCGACACAGATGGCAAATATATAGGTGGTAGCTTGTATGTTCCGCTTCGAGTAGTTACTGATAAGCTGAATATGAATATTACCTATAATGGTGAAAAAGACTTAGCTATAGTAGAGTAAAATAAAAAGACTTGTTCATTTACCCACTGCCGGATAAGGCAGTAATGGTTTTGAACAAGTCTTTTTTGATTTATAGGAAATTGCGTACTAGCTGCGCAATTTCACGCTACGGCGGAGTAAATCCGCCTACGCTTACCCTCGCGGGGCGAGAAGCTGCGTTCCAGAAAGCGCTACGCGACGGAACGCTTTTGTATTGTTATAAATCCTTACCGTTACTTTCGATAACTTTTTTGTACCAATAACCGCTATCTTTGATGATTCTCTTACCTGTTGGATAGTCCACATAGATAAGACCGAATCTATCTTTATAGCCATTGCCCCATTCGTAGTTATCCATAAGTGACCAGGAGAAGTATGCATCAACATCTGCGCCCATATCCGTTGCATCACGCAGAGCACGGATATAACGATGGAGGAAGTTAATTCTATTCGGGTCGTGAACCTTTCCATCAAGGGAGATTGCATCGTGACAGGACATTCCGTTTTCTGTAATAACTACAGGGAGCTTATATCTTTCGTATAAGAATATCGCACACCATTTAAGCGCCTCAGGTGTCACATCCCAACCGATTGCTGTGCGTGGGAAGCCTTCTGGAAATGGAGGTATAACAGGATTGCCATCCTGATCAGTTGTAGCAGGGTAACCACTGTAAGTATTCATTCCCATAAAATCAAGGGGTTGACAAATTGTCTTCATATCATCCTGCCAACCCTCTGGAAGATGCTCCTCAAAAAGGTCAATAAGTTCCTTCGGATATTTACCAAATACAACAGGGTCCATCCACCAAGCAGGGCTCCATGCGCAGCCATGTGATTCACGCTTCATAGGCCAGCTTAGTATTCTTGCGGCATCAATATCTGATTGCTTGCTTTCGTCAACAGGATAGGCAAAGCTGTTGTTTGGTGCATAGCCTACTCTAATAGTCTGCCTCGCATTTTCACGGAGCACCTTAACTCCAAGTCCGTGGGCGATAAGTACATTATGACCTATTCTTGTAACGTCCCTTGGTGATGATTTCAGCCCGGGAGCCTGACTGCCTGTTACATATCCAAGTCCAACAAAGCATATAGGCTCGTTGAATGTAATAAAATTCTTAACTCTGTCAGAGAAGTTTTCTGCTACAGTCTTAGCATATTCTTCAAACCACTTTGGACTTTCAGGATTAAGCCATCCGCCCTTTTCAAAAAGTGCCTGTGGGTAGTCCCAATGATAAAGTGTGATATAAGGCTCAATGCCGGCATCTATAAGCTCATTTATAAGGTTGTTGTAAAATTCAATTCCCTTTGGATTGATTTTGCCTGTGCCTTCGGGTAAGATTCTTGCCCAAGAAAGCGAGAATCTATATGCCTTAAGACCGATTTCCTTCATCAGGGCAACGTCTTCTTTATAGCGATGGTAGTGGTCACAAGCAACATCGCCTGTGTGACCATTATATATTTTCCCTTCTGTATGGCTGAAAGTGTCCCATATATTAAGACCCTTTCCATCTTCAAATGCTGCACCTTCTATCTGGTATGACGCTGTTGCAGCACCCCATGTAAAATTATCCTTGAACATTCCAAATCAACTCTCCCTTACTGTAACTTAAGCGAATTTAATATAGCTTTCATATCTCTGTCAAAGTCAAGAGTTACACCTCTACCCTGAACATATGAAAGGATATAGTAGTACTGACCTGTTCTATAAATTGTCTGGTGTACATATCCGCCATTGATTGCGAGCTGGATTTGCACTGTGTTAATACCATTGACTTCAGCAAATTCAAACTTTTTGAGAAGCATCTCTTTGTTGCCTTCAACAGCCTTTCTATACGTTTCTTCTGACTCGTAAAGAATGTTTGGATGTGAAACGATAACATTCATGTTTGAACCACTTTTTTCGTCAATGATAATAAATTCCTTACCATCAAAGTTATATTTTGGAGCATAGGCCTTAGGATATTCTATAGAGTATCCTAAGCCTGATTTATATACAGACATATCTTCCTCAGAGCCGACTGTTATTTCGGCTTTTGCTGCGGCATTGGACACAAGACTCTTTGTAGGAAGAATTTCTCCCACTTCAGAATAGTTCTTTGCATAGGTGTTAATTGTGTCAGGAAGTGTGCTTAAATCTTTCTCATTAGTGCTCTCTTTGCCTTTTTCTTCAGCTTTTAATGATGAAGATGATCCTTTATCTGATTGCGCTGTCTTTGATTGTTCTTTACCCTTGGTCTGTGTGTTCTCAAAATTACATCCACAAAGGGTTACTACCATGCATAATGCCAGTACTAGTGTTACTATTCTTTTCATATGTACTCTCCTCTTTAATGTTCTTGGTATATTGATTCTATCATTTATTTATCGTTCTGTAAACAACTTTTGACAAAAAAACAGAGGACGAATATGCAAAAAAATAGGCACTACTCCTATATGGAGCAGTGCTTTGTGTTTTTGATTAATAGTCCTGATTGTTACGCTTGTAACTTGAGCCTCTTTTTGATTCAAAGTTTCTTTTAATTGACTGCATTTTCTCATCGCTATCCTGCTTAAAACGGCTGAGCATATCGTCAAATGAGCTAGGAGCGGGTGCGTTGGAGCCAAAGCCAATATCGTCAGGACGAGAGTGGTCTCTTTTTTGTACAGGCCTTTGCTTCCTCTCAACTTCCAATGCTTTTTTGATGGAAAGGCTCATTTTACCTTTATCATCGATACATAACAGCTTGACTTTAACAGCCTGTCCAACTGCAACATGCTCGTTAATATCCTTAACATATGTAAGGGCAACCTCTGAAATGTGAACCAAACCTGTTGTTTTACGGTCAAGCTCAACAAACGCTCCGAATGATGTAACCCCTGTGATTTTACCTTCGTAAATATTACCTACTTCAAATTGCATAAAACCTGACAAGCTCCCTTCAAGCTATTAATATAAATAACTAATTGATATTAGTTTCCTTTAAGCGCATCGACATAGAGGATTTCATCAGGCATTATCATTCCGTTTCGTTCTCTTGCCAATTTCTTCATATATTCGGGTGTGGTGATCTGACTTTCCTCGTGCTTTAATTCTTCCGTCTTAAGGTCTTCGCTCTCGATTTGCTGTTCTATTACAGCAATATCGTTTTTGTTTTCATTTATATCTGCTTGTTGTGCTATGAGAATCCACACAGCATAACCGGCTATACATACAAAGAGAATTACTCTGAAAACGTTCATCTTATGTTTCATGTGTGAACCATCCCTTTCGTAAATCATAACCATACATATGTATTATACAACGGATTTTCCCAAATGTAAATATCTTTTTTATATTTTTTTATACATTTTTCTGAGATTTTTTACACTATTGCTCCATTTTCTGCCCTCTTTACGAAAAACAGACCAAATACTCCTGAAACTCTTTCGGCTTAAACTGATTGCAAAGAATACAGGCTTTTTGAAAATCTTTAAAATAAGATGAATAGGATACAGCAAAATCCATAATGTTTTTTCAATAATTACCACACCTGCTTTTACAACATATCGGCTAAGTGTGAGGCTGTATATAAGCCATGATGAAAAGATCGCACACCATTCATATAATCTCATCCGCCCATCATCGATTATTAATAAAAACACAAATATACCTGCCATTGCAATAACCCAAAATATTCCGTCTTGAATATTAGCGGTAACAACAGAGGCTTTGAATATTCTGCGAAGCATCTTAAATACGTCATAGAAAACTCCAAGGCATAGACCGCAAAGTATGCAAAGGAGAAGTATCATTAGCTGTCCGTTAGCTGTCACATACAAAATTCATTTCCCCTTATCTGAACAGTCTTGCCATAAAGCCAACCTTTTCCTTTGAAATGTTGTCATCATAGGCTATGCTTAGTAGATTACCCTCGACCATAAATTCTCCTGCTTCGATATTTAACTTGTTGATTTTAAATTCCTCGCCTTTAAGAACCATTGCACCGAGGGAGGTGTCCAGAATAACACTTTCTTCGTCAAAGCTGATTACATCCACTACTCCCGAAACTGTTATCCTTCTTCGATTCTCAACTATAATATTACTTATTGGGTGTTTTTCATCCATAGATAATCTTCTCCTTTTATAATCGAAAAAAATTAAACCGTACAGTAGAGTTTATTCCACCGTACGGTTTTTATGACTTTATTCGATTGTTCTGTAAAGAGTTGATGCGTCGTCTTTCTTTACAACTTCAAGAACATTAAGTATTTCTGCTTTAAAAACATTATTACCAAACTGGATTTCTAGTATATCACCTTGCTTAACGTCTGCTGATGCTCTTGCAACCTTTCCGTTAAGGCTCACTCGTCCCTGGTCACAAGCCTCGTTGGCAATAGTTCTTCTTTTAATAATCCTTGATACTTTTAGAAATTTGTCAAGTCGCATAATCTTTTAATCCTCCTATTAATGAGTGTATAAGTCAATTTTTTCTGTTCCACATCTTGAATATGATAATTTCTGTTTGCTGTAAAGACCAAAATTGCCGGAAACAATATGGCTTACGATACAAGCAAGTGCAAAGAAGAGAATGCCCTTTGCGCCAAATAATTCTGCACCTAAAATAGCAGCTGCCAGCATACAATTGGTAATTGAGCAGAACATACATATCATACCGATTGCCGCTCCAAATGTTGGGTCAAGGCCAAGTACAAGACTTGCCGTTACGCCGAATGTAGCACCTACAAAGAATGCAGGAACAATCTCACCGCCCTTAAGGCCCGCTCCAAGTGTAACAGCTGTGAACAAAAGCTTAAGTATGAAAGCGTATAAAATAGCTTTGCCGGCAAGAGCCTTGTTTATAATGTTCATACCGGTTCCGTTGTAATCCTGATTTCCTACAATCAATGTCATAAGTATAATGATAACACCACCACTAAGTGCAATAAGCCAATCCTTTTTGAAAAGCTTTTTCATGAGCAACTCAGTTTTCTGAAGGGTAAGGCAGAAGATGATTCCTAATAGCCCAACGAGTATAGCAAGAATCATTACCTTAAGGCTTGTCATTGTTGTTATTTCCGGAATTGCCACAGTATAGGAAAGAATATTATTACCAAGGGATTTTGTTATTGTAAATGCAACCAGTGATGCAATAAGTGATGGAAGAAGCTGAAAATAATGTATATTCCCAATTGTAGCAACCTCTACTGCAAAGACTGCCGCAGTAACAGGAGTTGTAAATATTGCAGAGAATGCACCTGCCATACCGCATACGACCATTGTCTTAAGTTCTATTCTTGTTAGGTGTATTGTTTGTCCGATTGTTGCACCAATGCCTCCGCCAATCTGGAGTGCTGCACCCTCTCTGCCAGCAGAGCCGCCTAGAAGATGAGTTATGGTAGCGCCTATGAATATAAATGGTGTGATAAGCGGGGGAACATATTCTCCGTCATTTGCGCCTTGAATTACAGTATTGGTATTTAATGGATGATTGCATAGTCTGTAAAGGAGTGCAATCGCCACACCGCCGATAGGCAAGAGGAGGATAATATATCCATTTTCTGTTCGCAGTTTTGTTACAAACTCAATTGCTTTGTGGAAAAAACCACCGACAACACCGGTTATAACACCTGTGATTATGGACAGAATAATCCACTTTAATAACATATTGCTTTTAGTAAAGAAATTTTTGAAAAGTTTATTCATATTGTGTTACATCGCTTTCGTCTGCTTATGATACTATTCTACACTTAATACAAGATTTATACAATGTATAAAATTCATAAAAAATCATATAGCTAGCGTATGATGATTGTTTTATAATTGGTCATTTAATTGACAAAGCGTGTAATAGATAGTATAATCAAGAAATGCAATTAAGAATTATATGGGGTGTGATTTTACGTGGAAATTTCTATTCCTGCACTAAAACAAATTGTTAAAGAATCAGAGTTTCATAGAAACAATATGGAAAAGATGAAAGAGGATTTTGAATTCTTTGAGAAAAATCCAATTCCTGTTATTACATATAAGCAGTTCCGTCGTTTTTTTGATGACGGTAATCGTATTATCTATGAAAGAGAGTATTACTTTGCGCGCAGAGAACGTCTTGTAAAGTGTGCCCTTTTGTATATGGTATATGATGACCAGAAATATCTTGATATGCTTGAGGATGTTATCTGGACAATATGTGATGAATATACATGGTGTCTCCCTGCCCATCTTTGGGGTAAGGATTTTGAAAATGTTGCAGGTTATAGATATATTATAGACCTTTTTGCGGCAGAAACAGGATTCACCCTTAGTGAAATTCTCTATTTGTTAGGAGATAAATTCTCCGATATGGTAAAAAAGCGAATTGACCATGAGGTTAAAGAAAGAATTATAGATGCTTTCTTGAATAGAAAAGAAGGCTTCCATTTTGAACAAAACACTAACAACTGGTCTGCAGTGTGCGGGGGCTCTGTTGGCATAACCTTTATGTATAGAGCTACAAAGGAGCAGTTTGAAAAGGCATATCCAAGGATTGAAGCTGCAATGAAATGCTTCCTTAGCGGATATGGTGATGATGGATGCTGCCTTGAAGGGCTTGGCTATTGGGAATATGGATTTGGATTCTATACATATTTTGGTGAGATGCTCCGAAGATATACAGATGGAAAGATTGACTACTTCGCTGATGCAAAAATAGAAAAAATAGCAACCTATCAGCAGATGGCAATGCTCCGTGATAATAAAACAATCAGTTTTTCAGATGGGTTTGAAACAGGCATGTTCCATACAGGTCTTGCTAATTTCCTTGCAAAGCAGTATCCATCTGTTCATGTACCACAAGCTCAATATGCAAAAGCTCCTGATAATGACCATAATTATAGATGGGGGCCATTGCTAAGAAATTTTGTATGGGCACATGGGGCACAGTATGCTACAGAAAACCAAACTGGTTATACATTTAAGGAAGATGCCCAGTGGTATATAAATACTAGGGAAAGATATGCTTTTGCGGCAAAGGGTGGGCATAATGATGAGCCTCACAATCATAATGATGTAGGCAACTTCCTTTTTATAGTGGAAGATGAAACTGATTTTGCAGATCTGGGCTGCGGAGAATACACAAGAGGGTATTTTGGAGCAGACAGATACAACATTGTTAATAATGCATCATTCGGTCACAGCATACCTGAAATAAATGGTATAGGACAAAAGGCTGGCAGAGAGTATTTTGGTGAGGTTATTTGTGAAAATGAAACAACCTTTGAGCTTCAGCTTAAAAATGCCTATGATGTAGAAGGTCTTGAAAGTTATGTAAGGCGCTTTGACCTTAATGAAAATGGATTTACTATTACTGATACATTTGAAGGCAAAATAGAAACAGTTAAAGAGCGTTTTGTTACAAAGATTCAACCTGTTTTTTCGGGCAATGAGGTTAAAGTTGGCAAGTCAACATTGATCCTTGAAAGCGAGCCTGCTATATCCTCTTTGAATTTCTCGAATCACAATGCTGCTCAAGATACAGTTTATTTTATTGATGCTAAGGTTACAGGTAATGCTTTTAAATGTGAAATCATTATTTGAAATAATGAATTTTTATGATGATTTGGTAATAAAAATATATTAGGATGTGATAGTTTGACAAAACAAAGTAAGCAGAACTTTCTGCAAGGTGCATTAATCCTACTTATAGCCAATTTAATAGTTAAGGTAATCGGTATGCTATACCGTATTCCTCTTGCTTGGATGCTTGAAGAAACTGGTATGGGGTATTATAGCACAGCCTACACAATGTATACTTTTATGTTCGCTGTGGCTACTGCGGGCTTCCCTGTGGTGGTTTCCAAAATGGTATCTGAATCGGTCGCGTCTAATAATAAGTACGAAGCACAAAAGGTTTTTTATATATCTCTTGTGGTTTTAGGCGCAATTGGACTTATAGGCTCTGCTATGCTTTATATATTTGCAGAGCAATTTGCAGCCCTCGTTGGTAATCCCGGTGCGGCAATGTGCATCAAGGCGATTGCTCCTGCAGTATTCTTTGTTGCCATTATGTCAGCATGCCGAGGATTCTTTCAGGGTAATCAGAATATGTATCCAACAGCGTTTTCTGAGGTTATTGAATCTACCTGTAAGCTTGTAGCAGGACTTCTTCTGGTTTATATGCTCCTTCCAAATGGTTACCCAGCTGCTGCTTCTGGTGCAATGCGTGGTGTTACACTTGGCACAGTTCTTTGCTCCGCTTACCTGCTTGTTTCTTTTGGTATTCATAAGCGTAAAACAAAGGGTGAGATTGTCAGTAAAAGATCCAGAAGCTCTGTATCCCTTGCAAAGGAACTAATAATCCTTGCAACACCGGTTACTATTGGTGCTTGTATTTCCAGTCTTACCAATGTTATAGATATGTTTACAATTATGAACAGACTTCAGGTGTCAGGTGTAAGTGAGGGTATGGCAAACGAACTGTATGGTGCATATACAGGGTATGCTGTAACAATGTTTAACTTCCCATTAACGCTTATTACAGCTTTGGCAATGGCGATTGTTCCTGCTGTTGCAGGTTCACTTAAGTCGGGTTATAAAGCTCATGCGGCAAAGACCGTAGAATCATCCCTTCGCATTACTCTTTTATTTGGACTTCCTTGTGCAGCGGGTCTTTCGCTTCTAGCAGAGCCGATTTTATTGCTTGTTTTTAACAAGACCTCAGCAGCACCACAACTTCAGATACTTGCAATCGCAGTAGTATTCGTCTCGTTCTTATCTGTAACCAATGCAGTCTTGCAGGCATATGGAAGAATGATGGTCCCTGTTGTAAATATGATCATCGGCGGTGTGGTTAAGGTTATTCTAAACTATGTGTTCATACCTATTAATGGTATAAATGCGGCACCTGTTTCTACAAACATTTGTTATCTTGTAATAGTGGCGCTTAACCTTGCTTGGATAATTCATGTGTCAGGTGTTAAGCTAAGTCTGTTTGATTTCTGGATTCGCCCAGTTCTTGCGACGGTATCTATGGGAATATGTGTATTGTTTGTTTATGGGCAGCTTGTCAATCTTGGAATTAGTGTTAAGCTTGCCTGTCTTATAGCCGCTAGTTTTGGAGCGGTGATTTATGGCATTATGATTTTTGTGTTCAAGGCACTTCGCCGAGAAGAATTAGAGCTTCTTCCCAAAGGTGATAAGCTTGTAAGGATATTTGAGAAAATACATTTTATTAGATAAAAAAATATTTTATGCAAAAAAAGGAAAATATACAAGTATATAGAATATGATAAGTTGAGCAAAAGTTTTATAAATCTATACAAAGGAGGTTGGAATGAATGAATAAAGCTGAACTCGTTGCAGCTATTGCGGAAAAGAGTGGTCTTTCAAAGAAGAATGCTGAAGCAGCACTCAACGCTCTTACATCTGCAGTTGAAGGTGCTCTTAAGAATGATGATAAAGTACAGCTCGTTGGCTTTGGTACTTTTGAAACAAGAAAAAGAGCAGCTAGAACAGGCAGAAACCCACAGACAGGTGCAGAGATTAAGATCGCAGCTTCTAAGAACCCTGCGTTCAAAGCAGGTAAGGCTCTTAAGGATGCTATCGCAAAATAATTTGTTACTTAACAAAAAGGACGAGTCCGTGTCGGTTAACCGATACGGATTTTCTTTTTTACTAGAAAATATTGACTTTAATATGTGTGGGTTTTATAATATAGTTAATATATACAATGGAGTGATAATGATGTTATATTCAGCACAGCAAGTAAAAGCTATTGCCGACAAAACCGAGTGGCATAGAAAGGCAATTGAAAAAGCAAAGGCAGAGTTTGAGATTTTCTCAAAGGAACCTATTCTTACACTTCCATACGATGCCTTTGTAGCCTTTGAAAAAACAGGCGACAGACCGCCATATGATACAAAATATTTTCCACGCAGAGGCTGGCTTAATAAGAGTGCAATCCTTGCAATGGTTTATGATGACGAGCCAAAATATCTTGAATATCTCCAGAATATAATCTGGGCAATTTGTGACGAGGCTTCTTGGGCTTCTCCACCACATTTTTGGGATGCAGGAAACCTTGAAAACATCCTTACACATATTGATCTGTTTGCGGCTGAGACAGGCCATGCTCTTAGCGAGATCAACCATATGCTTGGTGACCGCCTTGAACCGTGGGTTAAAACTCGTATTGATTTTGAAGTGCGCAGAAGGATTATTGAGCCATTCAAAGAGCGCAAATTTCATTGGGAAACATGTAATCATAACTGGGCTGCCGTATGTGCCGGCTGTGTTGGTATGGCATATATGTATACTGCTACAAGAGAAGAGTTCGATGAGATTTATCCAAGATTTGAATCTGCTATGGAATCTTTTTTAACAGGCTATGGTGAAGATGGATGCTGTCACGAGGGCGCAGGTTATTGGAATTATGGCTTTGGCTATTATGTTTATTACGCAGACCTCTTAAGAAAGTATACAGATGGAGAGATTGACCTTTTCCGTAATGAAAAGGTTCACCAGATTGCAAAATTTCAGGAAAGATTTTTCCTTACAGCACATCGTGCTGCTAACTTCTCTGATTGTGGCCCGGGTTTTGCATTCAATTATGGCAAGACTTCATACTTTAAGAAGGAATATAGCGATATAATCGTCCCTCCTTATGAAAGTATTGGTTCATTGGATAATGATAATTGCCATCGTTGGGCGAACCCTGTTCGCAGTTTCCTATGGGCAGATGTTAATCTTGAGTTTACATCTAAGTCAGACAAGTTCTGCTATCTTCCTGATGCGCAGTGGTATATAAAGACTACGGATACATATTCATTAGCTGCAAGAAGCGGCAGAAATGACGAATCTCATAACCATAATGATATCGGCAGCTTTATCTTCCTTTCAGGGGATGATGCAGTATGCGATGATCCGGGCCCAGGTAAGTATGACAGGGATTATTTCAGTGAAAAGAGATATGAAAATATCAAGGCATCATCAGCCGGACACAACCTGCCTATCGTAGATGGTAAATATCAGATTCCCGGTGATGTTTATGGCGAAGTAATAGAGGCTACTGAAGAAAAATTCGTTGTTGAAATCGCAAGAGCATATGGTAATCCAAAGCTTAAGAGCCTTGTAAGAACTCTTGCCTCTGATAAAACAACAGTTACATTAACAGATAAGTTTGAAACCGAAGGGGATTGTCCATTGGTTGAAAGATTCGTCACAACGATAGAGCCTGTTATTGAAAAGGGTCTTATCAAGGTTGGTCAAGGCACAATTACAGGTGACTTTGATGGTGCTACATATACACGAAGTGATGAATTATACCTTATTGACATTCCTGTAAATTGTAATGAATTTACTGTTGTGTTGAAGTAGGCTTATAAAAATGCACAGAGCGCATAAAGAATAATATTATCTTCTTTAGTTTGTCCAAATTGGATAGTTAAAGTTTTTTCGGAAGTTGAGATAAAAGATTATCTCAACTTCCTTTTTATTTTATATTCTTTATGCTACAAACGAACTTCACCTCTCGATGTACAATTGTACACCTTCGGGTCGCTTACTATATTCTCTTTAAGTTCGCTTACTCTGCGCTATTTTTATACAGCCTTTTGCTATCGAGTTAAAGGGTGGGATTGTGCGGAGTTTATTACTGTGCTTTATAATAATCTCCTGTTGCCTCATCCTTGATAACAGGGGACTTGTTTTTATTAAGGTACTCAACAATGTTATACATATCTATCCATATTTGGTTTATTCCATCCTTTTGGCTTTCGTCGAATATCAATTGAAGCCCCAGATGAAGGTGTGGTACATTAATGTTATTTGTGTTTTCTTTTGAGCTATATCCGCTTTGACCAAGATATCCTATTACATCACCCGCTTTTACAAAAGAGCCTTCATACAGGCTTTTATTGTATGGGAAATCCTTTCGAAGATGTGCATAGTAATAATATCTCTTTCCATCAAAGCTTCGTATTCCGATTCTCCACCCACCATATTGGTTCCACCCCAGCGCCTCTATATATCCGTCCTCAATGGCAATTATAGGAGCGCCTGTACCTCCCATTAGGTCGTTTCCCAGATGTTTTCTTCTGTATCCATAATTTCTGCCATTGCCAAAATCGTCATAGTGTGAGAAGTAGTATCCTTGTGCAACGGGAGAGTATACCTTAAGTCCGTATTCGTATTCTCCATTTTGCGTTTTGTACTCACCAAGCCATTCTGAAAAAATCGAATTATACATCTCCTGATAGTAGGGAAATAACTTTAAATCTTTCGTTATGTCCTCTAAATCTTCGCCCCCCTCGATTTTTGCTTTGAAATCAGAAAGAGTGCTTTTTTTATATGATGAAAAGTTTCCATAGCAGGATGCAGAGGCATATGCCATAAGGTCTGTGCATTTTATGTGGCAGTCAGTATCGTAAGTATTGATATCTATTTCTATTGCCGATTGCATAACAGAATATGGAAGATTAAAGTCAACCCATTTTATATAGTCTTTTTTCTTTGCTGTTTCTGCCATATATGCGGTGCACCTGATGGCAAGTATCATTACAATAACTATGCTTGCTGAATAGATAAAGCTCTTTGCTTTGTTGATAGAGAATGATATAAACATATTTTTTTGTCCTTTATTATAATAATTATTTATAGATTATATGATAAAGGCGCAAAAAAAAGAAACCTCTCTATAAAGAAGTTTCTCATTTTGTAAAAAATTCTGTCAGATTACTTTAAAGCGTCCTTGAATGCTTTACCAGCCTTGAATGAAGGTACTGTTGAAGCAGGAATTTTTATAGCGGCGCCAGTCTGAGGATTTTTACCTGTTCTAGCAGCTCTCTTTTTAGCTTCAAATGTGCCGAAACCGATAAGAGAAACCTTGTCACCCTTCTTGAGAGCATCTGTGATGCTGTCAATAAAAGCAGCAACAGCCTTTTCAGCGTCCTTCTTAGTGATATCAGCTGAGTTTGCGATTGTAGCGATTAATTCTGTTTTGTTCACGAATATTCACCACCTTTCATATCTCTTGTGACAATTGTATCAAAAACATATAATAAAATCAAGGGTTTTTATGAAATTTTTTATCAATTTTTGGGAAAAACCCTATAATTAACCGTATCTTTTAAATAAAATAACGATTTAGCGTTAGAAGTTAATAATGATGTACCATTTTTAGTAATGATTATACCGTCAGTATTGGGTAATTTCTCTAGTAATTTAAGGGTTTTATCGCTCCCCAACATAAAGGCAACAGTTGAGAGTGCGTCCGCTTTTTGTGCACTGTCTGTTATAATAGTGGCACTTCTTATATCTGTTTTGGCAGGATATCCAGTTTTAGGGTCAAGTATGTGATGATATCTTACACCACTTTTAGTAAAATATCTTTGATAGTCACCTGATGTTGCGATTGAGGAGTCCCTAAGGGTCAAGTATCCTATGTATTCACCTGTGGATTTATCCGGGTCTTGTACACCAATCTTCCATGGCTCGCCATTAGTTTTCCCACCGATAAGGCGTATGTTTCCACCAAGATTTATTATACCGCTGGTGCATCCGTCCTCCATAAGTGCCTCTGCCATTTTATCTGCCGCATACCCTTTTGCAATTCCACCAAGGTCAATGCCCATTCCTTTCTTAGTGAGAAATATGCTATCCTGTGTAGTTTTCATTTTATCAATGCCACACAAGTCAATAGCAGCCCTTAGCTGTTTGTTGTTTGGCACTTTAGGGTCTATTGTACCGATTCCCCACAGCGCAACCAAGGGGTATATTGTAACATCAAAATTACCTTCGCTTAAAGCTGTATATTCCATTGAAGATTCAACAAGATTAATAATGCTTTTATCAACCTTAACGGCTTTTACTCCTGAGTGTTGATTAATTTTACTAATATCGCTTGTCTCTATATTCACTGACATAAGATTTTCGATATCTTTGGCAAGCCCAATGCTTTTATCAATATCACCTTTATTTGCAATTATCTGAGCGCTTGTGCCGAAGATAATATCTTGCTTTTCTTTATACTCATTGCATCCGCTTAAAAGAATAGGCAGAATTGCAATTATTAATATCAACTTTTTCATATAGAATTCCCCTTTAAGGTGATTATCTATTCATTATATCAAATTATTTGACATATATCAAATATTATTGTAAAATTATTGTCGAAGGGAAGTGCAGATTATGACTAAATTAATTGATAGCTTAAAAGAAAGAATTCTTATACTAGACGGCGGTTTTGGTACAGCTGTTTTGTCTAAAAATATAGCAGAGCAGGACCTTTTTGTACCGGGGTATGAGCTTAAAGGGAGCAACGATGTGCTTAATATTACTCGCCCTGAAATTGTGAAAGAGATTCATACAGAGTTCCTGCAAGCACGAGCAGATATAATAGAAACTAATACTTTTAATTCTAACAGAGTTTCTCTTGCCGATTATAAGATGGAGGGTCTTGTTCGCCAGCTTAATTTGGAGGGCGCAAGACTTGCTCGTGAGGCGGCAAAAGAGTATGGAGCATATGTTGCAGGATCGGTTGGACCCACGAATAAGTCTGCTTCATTCCCAGTTGATTTTATGGATTCATCAAAACGGGCAATCACGCCAAATGAGCTGCTTATGACCTATGAAGAACAGATTGATGCATTATTTGACGGTGGGTGTGACATAATTCTTATAGAAACAATATTTGACGGACTGAATGCTAAAATTGCTATTGAGGCGGCAAAAAATGTTTTTAAAATCAAAGGTTCAAGCCTTCCAATTATGATATCCACAACAGTTAATGAGGGAGGAAGACTTCTCTCAGGACAAACTATAGAGGGACTTTTCGCTGCAATTAATCAGCCTGAAGTTATCAGCTTTGGACTTAACTGCTCTTTTGGCTGCGAGAAGATGGAAGACTTTCTTCGTGAGATTAATGCTTTTTCAGATAAATTTGTAAGTTTTTATCCTAACGCAGGGCTTCCTGATGAGCAGGGTAATTATAAAGATTCTCCAAAGTATATGGCTGATGAGATAAGGAAACTTGCACAGGATGGGCTTGTAAATATTGCCGGTGGCTGCTGTGGCACAACTAAGGAGCATATCAAGGCTATTGCAGATGCACTTGAGGATACAGCGCCTCGTTCTTTTATAAAAAGTGATGATGTTAAGGCATCAGGAATTTTCTCGGTAGGTCTTAATGATATTAAGATTTTTGACACACAGGCGAGTGATGATTATATGGACTCGGTCTGTGACGAGGATTATGACACAGCCTTTGATATGATTGTTGATGAGTTGGAAGATTATGATGCTGTATCGTTTATGGTTGATGGTGATGATAGTGAGAAAATCATTCTTACAGCTGGCGCTCGTCCTGATGTATCAGCTAAGGCTTTTGTATTTGTTGGTAATGATGCGAAAAAGATTATTTCTTGCAATAGATGCGTTCAGGGCAGGTGCATTGCAAAATACACAGGTACAGATGCCGATGAAGTTGAGTTACTTAAGGATAAAGGACTTATTATAGTCTAGTTTGGAGGAATACAAATGGATAGCAGACAGGTTATATATGATACATTTCTTAAAAAATTCGAAGATTCAAGTAGAAACAACGTTGGTGTTGAGCTTGAGTTTCCTATGGTGAACCTCAGTAATGCGCCTGTTGATATGGCTGTTATGAGAGGTTTGATTGACTCTTTTCTTGATGAGGATTTTAGCGTGGAGGAGCGAGATGCCGAGGGCAATCCTGTGTTTATAAGTAACGCAGATGGAGATGTTTTGTCCTTTGACAATTCATATAACAACTTTGAATTTTCTATGGAAAAGAATGATAATCTTCTTGATATTTCCAAGAGATTCTATGTCCTGCTTGATAGAGCGCAGAGCTTTTTAAAACCATACAATCACAGACTAGTGGGGCTTGGAACTAATCCGAATAAGGAGTATATAAACTCCGATCCTGTTTCATTTGACATTTATGTACTTATTAAATCATTTTTGTCGCAGTATCAGGGCGGGGAGTATCATTCATATATCGATTTTCCTGCATATATGTCCTCGGTGCAAACTCATTTGGATTTGCCTTTGAATAGTTTGCCAAAGGCGTTGACCATTTTTGCAAAGTTGGATTTTGTAAGGGCAATTTTATTTAGCAATTCTCCTGCATTTGGTGAGGAAAAAGAAAAGTATCCCGATTGTAAGTGCTTCAGGGATTATCTGTGGGAGAAGAGCGGGTTCGGATCGCTTTCAAATAATGTGGGTAAGGTTAACAAAACCTTTGATACAGTTGATGATATAATAGATGATATTGGAAAAAGGTCAATGTTTCATAATAATACCGGACTTATCGAGCCTGTCTCTGTTATGGAGTATTTCAAGGGTAATCCTGCATCTGATATGGAGCATTATTTATCCTTTAAAAATATGGAGGTTACTCGCCGTGGTACGCTTGAGGTGCGTAGTGATTGTGCACAGCCGTTTGATAAAGCCTTTTCACCACCTGCATTTAATTTGGGTGTCTTGTCCTCACTCGATGAATGTATAGAGATAACTGATAAATTTTTTGCAGAGAATAATATCACCTCTACAAATAGTCAGCTTCGTGACGATGTGATTTATTATGGCAAGCTTCCAACAGATAAGGATGCGACCTATAAGTTTGTAAATGACATAAAAAACACTGCTCGTAATGCACTTATTAAAAGAGGCAAGGGAGAAGAAGCACTTCTTGTATAACTGAAAGGAAACGGGCTATGAGGATTCCACTACGCATACAAAGGATAATTGAAACAATTGAACAAAATGGATATGAGGCGTATCTCGTTGGCGGATGTGTTAGAGATATGCTTATGGGCAAAGAGCCAAATGATTACGACATTACAACAAGCGCTCTGCCGAAGCAAATAAAAGAGATTTTTAATGGTTATACAGTTGTTGAAACAGGTCTTAAACATGGCACAGTTACCCTTGTTATTGACAAAGAAAATATCGAGATAACAACCTATCGTATTGATGGTGAATATGCAGATAATCGTCGTCCTGAAAGTGTGATATTTACTAAATCACTAGAGGAGGATTTATCCCGCAGAGATTTTACTGTTAACGCTATGGCATATAATCCTCAAAGGGGAATTATTGACCTCTTTGGTGGTGCTAAGGATATTGAAGATAACATTATACGCTGCGTCGGTGAGCCTGACAGACGCTTTAATGAGGATGGACTTCGAATTTTGCGAGGACTTCGTTTTGCATCTAGGCTAGGCTTCTCAATTCATAAGGAAACTGCTGATAGTATAGTAAAAAATAAAGAGCTGTTAAGAAACATTGCTTCAGAAAGAATATTTGCGGAGCTATCGCAGCTTATATGTGGCAAGGATTGTGCGGCTATAATAAGGGATTATCTGCCTGTTATAGGTGTTGTTATCCCCGAACTTTTACCTATGGCGCACTGCCCGCAAAATACAAAATATCATTTTCTTAATGTATTTGAGCATACACTCTTGGCTCTTTGTGATGTTGACCCTAAACCTGAGCTTCGCCTTGCGGCGCTATTACATGATGTGGCAAAGCCGGTGTGCCGAGTGACGGATAAGAAGGGTATTGACCACTTCATGGGTCATCAGGAAAAGGGCGCCCAAATGACAAGGGATATTCTCAATCGTCTTAAAACTGACAACAACACCAAAAATTATGTAGTGTCATTGGTATTAATGCATGATGATGATCTTACATGCGACAGATTGCATTTAAGAAAAATGTTATCCTTATATAGCTATGAATTTCTTTGTGACTTACTTATGCTTCAAAGGGCAGATAGCCTAGCACACGCTCCGCAGTATCGCACATTTGGTAAGAATTACAAACAAGTGAAAGATACGCTTGATAAGGTCTATAAGGAAGAGGGGAGAATCACCCTAAAGACATTGAAAATCAATGGCTCTGACCTTATGAGTGTGGGTATAACTGACGGCAAGCAAATTGGTGATATTCTAAATAACCTACTTGAGGCAGTTATAAATGAAAAGGTTGAAAATGATAAGGTTAAGCTAATCGAATATATTAATAATATTGTTATTTAAAAAAGAGTATGTAGCATAAAAAATATTTTATGCTACATACTCTTTTTTCTAATCCCTTAATCCGTACTTTGTTTTTATTCGCTCCAACTTTTCTATCATTGGCTCTGATAAGTACCACATAAAGAATGCTGTTGATGCTCCGTGGAGAAGATCCCCAGGCATTCCAAGAAGATAGATATTAGCAATATCCTTAAATGATGGATTTTGCAGATAGATAAGGTAGTTGCTGTTCATAATAAATCCGTATACTAACAATACTGCGAAAAATCCAAATATGCTAAGCGAGGTTCTTGTCTTTTTTATAAGTCCAAGCTTGAAGAATAACCAACCGAGAAATCCCAAAATACCCATTGCAAACATCTGCCAAGGTGTCCAAGAACCCTGTGCTAAGAAGAAGTTGGATACAAACATTGAAATAGCCCCTACAATAAAACCTGTTTCACCGCCAAGGCAAATCCCCGTGATGATTACAAGTGCTGCAACAGGCTTGAAGTATGGAAGCATAAATAGTGCCTGTCTGCTTGCCACTGCCAAAGCGCATAATACACTGATGATTACAATATCCTTTGTTCTGCTTTTACCCTTCTCAAATGAGATTATGAATGGAATAGCCACTTCTATCATAAGCAGTAGACTGATGAAGTAAAACTTTCTGTCTTGCAATAGGTATACCCCTGCAAGGATTGTAAGAGGCATTGCGATAAATGTCATTATTATACTGATTATCCCGGATTTTGGAAGACTTTTGTTCCCTGCACATAATGCGGTACTATGTGTTGGGGTTGCTCCCTTTTTAGGAATGATAAATGCAAATGAAAGGGCCAATACAATCACTGACAGGATTTGCAAGAGATTGCTTTTCCATAACACATCAGTTGGCACAGGATATGATTTGAGTAATTCGTCAAACTTACTATGCTGATATATATTTGTGAATACAAATAGCCCTACAAAAAGAGCAAATAATAATACTCGCATCGGTGTTAGTCGCCATTTTTTTGATTGATTTATAGCCATTTAAGAATCCCCTTTCTTACTTTTGCTATTTGCGGTTTTTGGTATTTTTCAATCGTCATATATACCTGCTGACTTTTCTTATTCTTTTTGCCTCCGCAAGCAAGTATCACATCTTCAGCAAGTACTGCTGATGGGAGAATGCCTCTTGCCATACGGTTTGTCGCTGTGGTGTAGAAGTTCTTACCTGTGAAGAATTTCTTTGGTGAATCCTCGCTGATGATCTTTCCGTCAAAGAACATCGCACACCTATCGGCATATTTTGCACAGAACTCAATGTCGTGTGATACGATTATTACTGTTACACCGCTGTTTTTTAGTGTATATATAATCTCGGCTAATTTTCCTTTAAAATCCGCATCTATTCCTTTTGTAGGCTCGTCCATAAGGAGTATGCCGGGCTTTAGGAGCAGTACCTTTGCAAGTGCCGCTTTTTGTTGCTCACCGCCTGAAAGGTCAAAAGGGTGCTTATCCATAAGGTGATTAATCTCACAAATGTTTGCAATCTCCTTAATTTGTTGCTCTTTTTCCTCATCGGTTATATCCGCACTAGAGAGCATATCCCATAAATCTTCCTCAACAGTTTTCTTAACAAAAAGGGTTTGGGGATTCTGTGGCAATACGCCTAAAAGACCATTGTAGGGATTTGTGTATTTTTTAAGCTCCTCATCAAATATTTTAACCTGTCCGCTGTACGGATTTATAAGTCCGCTAAGTATGTTAAGAGTTGTGGTTTTTCCTGTACCATTACCGCCAACAATTGCATAAAACTCTCCTTGATATATCTTAAGAGATAGTCCCTCTACAACATCAGGTTGATCTTTTTCATAACGAAAATATATGTCCTTTAGCTCTACTGCAACCTGTGAGAAGGTATTGTTATCATCATTTGGTATAAGGTTCTCATTCGGTGTATTGACCTTTGAGTATTCCTCAAGCCAACCTCTGCCCTCACGAACAGTAACAGGGCATTTGAGCTCACTTTCAACCGAGGCGTGAATCCGCATGGGAGCAGGAAGAGCCTTAAACATAGGATTGTCAGTTTCCTTTAGGATCTGGCCTACGCTATCGGGAGTTCCGTCAGCGATGATTTTGCCACTATCCATAACAATCATCCTATCCGAAAGAGGAAGCGCCTCTTCAAGTCTGTGTTCAGATAAGATAATGGTTGTGCCAAGCTCGCGATTAATCTTTGCTATAGTTTCAAGAAAGTCCTGTGCTGCTATGGGGTCAAGCTGGCTTGTAGGCTCGTCAAGAATTATAACAGATGGCTGCATAACCATAACTGATGCAAGGTTTAGAAGCTGTTTTTGCCCCCCTGAAAGGTTAGAAACTTTTTTGTGGAACCAATCCTGAATCCCAAAGAATGATGCCATTTCGGCAACTCTAGAGCGAATCTCCCCTGTGCTTACTCCAAGGCTTTCAAGTCCAAATGACAATTCGTGCCATACCTTGTCTGTCACAATTTGATTATCAGGGCTTTGAAGGACATACCCAATCTTTTGTGCCTGCTTTCTGGTGTCAAGCTCTCTTATATCTTTTTCTTCAAAGAGTATGTCCCCTTTTCTGATTCCGTAAGGGGTGAGCGCAGGCTTAAGATGCCTTAGAAGTGTTGTTTTGCCACAGCCTGATTTACCACATAGGGTTACAAATTCACCTTGCTTGAATGTCACGGATATATTATCAATGGCAGGGGATGAATTTTCAGGATATGTAAATGTCAGATTCTCGATTTTAAATATTTCCATTTCAATTCTTCTCTCCCTTCAATAATTATCGGTGTTATGCAAAGCAGAAGATATGCGGTGTAGATACTTACAGAGAATAGGTCTATTTTAATAGGACTTGTGCTTGGATAGTAGGTAAAGTCTATTCCACCCAAGATACTACCTGCAATTATGTATCCGCCAAGGATTAGCATAAGGATTAATTCTCTTTTGTCACGATAATCCATAGTGTAGATAGAAAAGGCTGTTCGTCCTTTTAGTCCATATCCTCGGCTTTTCATACTTTCTGATGTTTCAATGGCATTTTCTAGTGACCAGGTTATCATAATTGATAAGATGTTAAGCCCGTTTTTTGCTCTTTGGATAATAGAGCCTTGACTTATGTCTTTGCCGATCGCCTTTTGTGAGTTGGATATTGCTTTTAATCGTTGTTTGAATAGTGGCACAAAGCGAAGCACCATTGAAAGTATAAGTGAAAGGGATGGAGTTATCCTACCAAATATGTAGATAAACTTATCACTTGTCATTATTAGATTGTAGCAAGAGAACCAGCATATGACGCTACCAAGCATTATTCCTGTACCAACTCCATAAAGAATGGATTCCTTTGTTATAGGATTCCCACTTGGTAGATATCCAAGGATTGTGATTCCCTCGTGACTAAATAGAGGATTAACTATAATCGCTATAAGAATAATTGGTACTATAAACCCAATGTTGAATTTTAATGCTTTGGATTTTCCTGCCATAATGGAGTAGGCAAAGCTTGATATAAGGGAGATTGCAAGGCATATAGGGTTCATAAAAATCATATTAAACACGATCACAAATGCAAAGTATGTAAAATTAACTATCGGATGATATGATTTAAAGCTATTCACAATGCAAGCTCCTTTCCTTTTTTAGTTTATAGGAAATTGCGTAATAGCTGCGCAATTTCACGCTACGGCGGAGTAAATCCGCCTATACTTATCCTCACAGGAGATGCGTTCCGGAAAGCGCTACGCGCCGGAACGCTTTTTTATCTATTGTTAGTGATACCGCCGCCACCTACATCATATCCAACATCGCAGGTGAATATCCATTCTATTTTATCTCCGTTTTTCACTCCGTAAGATGAACTACCATATCCTGGGAACACTCCGTTGACTCTATACATCCAGCCGGATAGTTCACCACATTCAAATTCATAGATGTTGGCAATACCCTCTATATATGAGCTGTTTAGAAGTGGATTTGGAGTAAACTCCATATGTATTTTTCTGTTTGTAGTTTCTCGGAGCAGAACATCAAAAACTGTATCTCCCTGCTTAATATCAACTGTGGTTTCTGATAATATAACCCCATTTGGTGGGATTATACTTCTTTTTTCATCAGCTAAAAGCTCCATATTGTTTAATATAGTACCACAATTGATAGAGAGAGTACAAGTGTTTTGGCTAGTAGTATTATCAACCGGAACAGGTGTTTCCTCTTTGGCTTTAGGCTGCGTAGTTTCTTTCTCTATGCTTTTTGGAGCCTTAATAGTAGTGCTTTCAGTCATAGTCATAGTCTGCTCCGTCTTTGGCGGTGGTCTTTTGACAGTCCAGCCATGCAGCGATGGGCTGTTGCCACCCCACCAGTAGGTGAATACTAGTAGCGCAATAATAACTATGCTCCATATTATTTTCCATTTATGATTTCTCATAGCAAAAGCTCCTTGTGAAATAATTTATCGTTGTATAAAGAGTGATTTGTAATTAAGACACTGGCTAATTATCTTTACAAGTAAATCCATATTAATTTGCTTTTCCTTTAGCTCGGTTGCAGGTTCTGTTTGGCCTATATGTTCATCATTCATATTATATAGAGAACTTTTGCCATTTGCAAACCGCTCTAGCGCTGCAAGAGCATACAGGCCTTGCTCTGATGCCATAATATTAGACTGCATGCCAATATTGTGGCTAAATCCATTGCCGATAGAATAATAGCTTAACAGATTATCCCATAAGGTGTTGCCATTTTTTACAAAGCGTGGGTCATCTATTGAAATGCCCATTTCACACAGTGCAACTATGGCTTGTATACAGCTTTCGCTGTTGTCAATGCCTAAGTATGAGAAACCACCGTTCTCACTTTGCATAGCGGATATACAGCTTAGCGCTTTATCTGTTGCATCCTTAATATCGCTGCGATATAAATGCTTTGAAAGCGCCTGTATAACCATAGCAGTAACATCAACATCCGCCTGTGCATCAGGCCCTGTGAATCTTAATGTAAAACCGCCACTATCAAGCTGCCTCGAAAGAATATATTCTATGTACATATCCCTTGTAGCTTGGGTCTTGGCAGATGGATTGACAGGCATCTGATATCCTTTACAGTCCAATGCAATAAGTGCCCATATTGCTCCATTTATACCTTGCCTTGTTGTGCTTTCGTAATCTCCGAGTGGTGTTAGCAGATTATATCCTGCAACATTTGTTGGGTCTTTACCAATGGAGGTAAGAGCTACGATTAATCGTGCATATTCAGTGAATTTTCTTTGATTCAATACTCCGTTGCTGCTAATTACATATTCTTCGATTCTCCTATAATAGTCAGCAAAATATGAGTCCGGAATTGTATATCCGCTTCTTGCCAATCCAAATACTGCCCATTCGCCGCCCATACTGCCTAATGTAGGCTGACTTACAGTGGTATATATATACTTAGCAGTGTCGTCTAATACTGGCTGTATAGCTGCACTATCCAAGGCGTACACACAAGGACCAGACAGGACTATAGCCATAATAAGTAATATGCAAAGTGCTTTTTTAGTAAGGTTCATAATATATCTATCCTTTATTGTAAGATTGACTCAAGCTCCTGATTTGTAACATCTGCTCTTGTTATTATGTCAATGTAATCTCCATATGCTTCGATGCCCTTTTCTGCAATAGCACGAGTTATATTGTCACGGTTTGCCCTTTCGAAAAAGTCGCTTTCGGTGTCATATTCTATATAATTGTTCCCACCAATATCCGAGCCATAAGCAGTAGTGAATATTATTCTTACAATGTCACCATCCTCAAGATATCGGTCGCTCATTCCCATACTTGGAAATGCGTTGTCGACGCTATACATCCATCCACCGCCTTGGGTTATGTCAAACTCGCCAAGTGCTCCATCCATCTGCAATGCTTCGTTTATGTCATATCCGTTTAGGTCGAGTTTTTCTCTTATAGCTTGTGGAAGAGTGAAAACAAAATTATTCATCCCAGTTATAGCAGATAAATAAAAGCCACTATCAAGCGAGCCGGCGCTTTCATATCCAAGTCCCATTTCTGTAACAACTTTATCAACTATATATGATACGCTCATTCCTTCTTCCAATTGCACTTTTATTGGCTCAACAATATATCCACCACCAACTGTAAAGGCTTCTATGCAAAAGATGACCTCGCCTGCGTTATCGTCCATTTCAGGTGGCTCCTCGCCATTAGAACTGTCATAGCCTGTTTCACAGTATTCATCCTCATTAGTGTCTTCCTTTTTCTCTTTTTCAGTCTGTGATGTGACTACCTCTTTTTCAGGCTTTGTATCAACTTTTGTTATAGTAACGGTGTGGTCACTTTTAGCAATTAATGATTCAAAGGTGGTGTTCACCAGATTAACTGAGGATACCGCAGGGCTATTAGCAATAAGAGTTCCGTTTATTTCACAGTTTTTAAACTCTACATTTGCTCCATTTGTTGTTATAACATTCCCACTAAAAATACTATTGGATATTACAGCGTCACCATTGATTATTGTAAGGGTATCTTTGTTTAACCGGTCATATTCTCCGCTAGTAATAATACCTCCTGTGATGTTGTGTAGAAGCTTAACAGTTTCAGCTCTTGTGATGTTGCTTGTCGGGTTAATATTACCGTCATTTCCCTTTATATATCCGCAGTTTACCATAGCGTTTATATATGGAATTGCCCAGCTTTCCACATCGGTAATATCATTTAAAGAGATGTTGCACTGCTCATCACCTTTAATAAGAAAGGCTCTGCAAAGCATAACAACTGCTTCCTGACGGCTTATAGGATCAAGAGGGCGTATCCTGCATTCGTATCCTGTTATTACCTTTTCTCTGCTCAAACGAAGAAGAGGAAGGGTATAAAAGTTCTGGTCCAAATCATCAAAGGTGTTTTCTGCTATGGCGGAGTATTCCATAATTCTATCGAGTATTACAGCAAATTCCCCACGAGTGATATTATTATCAGGACGAAAGCTTTCGTTGTCACCATTAATAATTTTACATTCACTCCAGATTTTAATTTCCTCTTGCGCCCAATGCCCATTTATATCAGCAAAATCAGCAGCATATGCAGTCGTAAAAAGAATCATAAGAGCAAGTATTATAGAAACAAGTCTTTTCATATGTATCAAATTCCTTTAGTTAAGATAATATTTTCTATCACCAATCTCTGTCATATATTCATCCCAAATGAACAGATTTTTGCTTTTGGCGTTTTCAAGTTTGGAATAGTCAATAATCAGCACAGCATCGCCCTGTGTGAGAGTGTCCGCTTTGCATATAAGTTGTTTTAGAGTTATCCCGTCGTATTCTCCTACGAAGATGTTTACATTTTTTTCAAAAGGAGAGAGTAACCTCACCACAGCAACGCCCCCGTCATCAGCGACAGCTTCTATTACAGGGTTATCAGTTTTGATAACTTTCAATGTGTAGGTTCTGCCATCTGCAATATCTATTGTAATTGGTGTAATTTCTCCCGATAGACTGATTTGGGAAAAGGCGGTATTTGCTGTGTTTACCTCTTTTGTTTCGCCGTTAATTGTGATATTGCTTGTACCTGCAAGGCGTGCTACATCAAGGCTTATTTGGTCTGTATTTTTTGGTACAAAACATTCATAGTTTGTGCGTGTGTATGAAAGGCCTGCTTCATTTTCTAAGCGAAGGATACCATATGGAGAAGCAAAGCTTTCTCTTTGACTATCATATACTTCAATGTTTTTTAGGATTGAGGTATTAGCTTCATCTGTCGCTTTATAGAATACATAAGAATAGGTTTTGGTCTTTCCATAGGTTGGATTGTTAGGGGTTACTACAATCTCCATATTGATTAGTTTATCCCCGCTAAATACACCTGCCCCTAAGTTAAGAGTTTCCCCGGAGATAACTGGGGCTGTCTTATATTCTGCGTCACCCTCTTCCCAATATCTTAATTCCATTGACACCCCTGCATTTACAGGTTCAACATTAATTGTAAGAGGATGAGTATTATTTAGAGATGTATATTTTACGCTTGTGTTTTTTTCACTTGCAAGAGCTTCGGATGTTTTGTTTACAACAAATGATTTGTCCACAGTGCTATTGCCACATAGGATATTAACCTTTGACAGATTTGTGTATGTGTTTTGAAGCGCTGCAAGGTAATTACTTGTTTCGTCCTTAGCTACTTCTATAGTTAGTTCAGGCAGCATGGAGAATGCGCCTGATATTTCTATTGAGTTGAAGTTGGTAGGTATTCCGTTGTCTGTTATATATCTGTGATTACCAAATTCGGTTCCCATACAGGTCATCGGAATATTACCCCCTGTAAGGGTGAGTGTGCCTTCCTCAAACACTTTAAATGTCATAGTATGATTTGCTATAAAATCATACTGCGTGCCCTTGCTGGCTACCTTTCCACCGTCGGAGCGTTGATAAGCAATCTTCATTGTTGAGCCATATCCCGGGTTGTATACACCGCCCATCTTTGGAACAGGCATGTTAAGTCCGTCAAAGCTTATGCTGACCAAATCACCCTGCTTAATTTGCCTGCTTGGATCGGTTGCATTCGTGATATTTGCTGTTACCTTTTTTCCTTTGATAATCAAGTATTCTGTAGTATCATTTGAGGTTACAGAAATAATATTGTTTCCTTGTTTTATTGGTAGTGCATATGCTCCGTCAACATTCGGCGAGATGATAGAACCATCAATTTTAATGGTCATCTCATTATCAGATGTAGGTGTGAAGTTAAGCTCTCCCATCTCCCCAAGGAAATATACTGTATCAAAATCACTATCCCAATCGGTCATATTTATTACTGTGGTGCTATCATCTCCCACGTTTACCACAAACAGGCCTTTTCTGTTAGGGTCAATTGCACCGTATGTTGTTATAACTGCCTTGTTTGTTACCTGAATTGCATCATAGGTTACCTCGATGATGCTTATTCCCTTTTGAACCGCCTTTAGTGTAGCGATGCTGCCTTGCTGCTCAAGCGTAACGCTGGAGCCTGAAATAATGTTATAGTGAAAGTCAGGCTCAATTGTAATATTTGAGGTATCACCATTAATAATCTGTGATGATCTGTATGCCTTTGCTGTGAACTCATCACCAATATTAAGACGAAGGTAGTTTTGCTTGTTTATATTAAGTACAACGCTGTCTTCAATTCTCTTTTGAGTGGCATTTGCCCTGTCGTATTCAGGACGAATGTGAGGGTTTTCATTATCTTCAAAGGTGATAACCGTCTTTGCATCAATTTCGGAGCTTAGATTTAAGTACCCTGCTTTTGTTATTTTGCCATCCATAGTAACACGATAGAAGTGGCTTCCGTCATTTTGGGGCAAGCCATATGTAAAATCTTGCGTTTCACCTTTGCTTGTAACAGATAAAGGACTAATTTCCTGTGTGTAGAAATTCTTTATCTGCTTATAGACACTTACCTTTGCATCCTTTGGTGCGGTTATAACAGCATCAATAATAGTAGGAAGCTTTCCGCTTTTTGTAGCGATAGTAGTGTCTGGTGTCAGGGGGTATCCATACATAGTATTTATTCCGAAACCATAGGTCTGCGCTATTATAGCACTTGGCAAAAGCTGTATAGCATACGGATATGCGCTTCCCATAGCGCACAGCATATATGGATATCTGGTGTAATTTCCGCTCTTGTAGGGATCACCTGCCGTTGCCATATGTTCACTACTATCCATAACGGTTGTGGTATATTCATTTTCGGTTGAATAGTTTATTCCGTCATATTTTGTAGTTGTATATACATCTAGCTGACGTAGAGTAAATAAGTACGCTGTGCCACTTTGCGCTTCGCTTTCAGGTAACACTGTGAATGTCATACCACCTAATGATGCGCCTTGCATATTAGTAGCCCTAAAGCTATATCTACCCTCTGGTAATGAAAGGGTGTATTGATTATAAATATCATTTTCTTGAATATTTTCAACTGTTAATTCATTTCCTAGTATATCGTAGCCATTTTCGTCGGAACCGTCGCATTCGTAAAACTTGATATTTGCATTTTTTGGCACATCGATATTGACTGTATGATACTGTTTGGGAGAAGTCACATTCAATAGGCAAACAGGTGCGGTAATAGAAGTGAAAATCCCGTCATCAGTTTCATGTGTTTTGGTTGCAGATACAACATATTTGCCGGGTTTATCTATGGATATGTTCGTCTTTCCTTCAGAATCTGTTTTAAACGGTGTTGTTTCGCCATCTATTGTGATTGTTGCATCAGCACATCCGCTGTATACAGTGTTGAATAAATCGTCATAGCTCATCTCTGTTAATGTAAGAGGAAGGGTTTCGTGAGCTTCTACTTCAGCCTCGTATTTATCAAAGAAAGAATAGTTTTCAGCGTAGCTTTGCATAATGTATACATCGACTATATCTCCATCTTTTATCTCATTATTAAGACCTGAAACAAAAGTGCTGCTACCATTTATCTGATAACCAACATAACCGGTTG
>JAQVYH010000007.1 GCA_029004515.1 Eubacteriales bacterium
ACTTGACTGCCGCGCGGCAGAAGGTACACCATTCGCCGGTTATATACTCGCCCTCACCGTCATAGGCCTTTTTTGCTTTTGGTTTGAGTTGTTTGCCGCCCATTCCTTCAGTTTTGATACCGGGATCGTCCATGTGCTGACATTCTCTCTTCTTGGCTGGAAGATGGTCATCGAGACCTCTTCGATGTCATACAGTCTGTCATAAATCTCAAGAGCGCACAAGGCGTAAAGCTTCATCTGCGGATTGTTTTCCGCTTCTACCAACACACCCATACCGTACTTGAAATCGATTATATGAAGCCTTTTGTCCGAGATAATCAGGCAGTCGCCTGTGCCGAAACCATCAGGAACATAGCAGGAGAAGTCAAGTCGCTGTTCGATAAGTAAAATCGGGTCTTTGCAGTCCTGCTTTGCCGCCTCAAACTGCTCCATGACGAACTCGGTGTAAGCGTCGGTGCTTTCCTCCATTTCATCGGAGTTGTAATCCGACACCGGTCTTTTTGACCTCATATGGAGTGCTTTCTTCAGCTTGTGTTCGCATAGGGCGTGTGCTGCAGTACCTTCTTCAGCAGCAGACGATGAATTGTTCTCAAATTCCAGTTCCAGCCTTGCGGACGGAATACAGTTGAGACATCTGTGGGAACTTGATGCGGAAAGAACTGCGTGTTCAGCCATTGCCCAGCACCTCCGCTTCTTTCAGCACAGCGGCGAAGTGTTCCGGCTTGATTTCCGAGAGCTTGTCCGCTCCGTACCTGCGAATGAGTTCCCGTAGCCGGAAGCCCACAGGGTGAATGTCTTCGGCGTATTTATGATTTCATCGCATTTGAGCCACATGAAATATCCCCAGCTGAACCGCCGACAGCAGCAGCTTCTGTATAGTAACTCTACCAATAGTCGAATAACAAAAAGGCGATGCATTGCATCGCCTCAGACCGACGAAAAAGTCGTTCAACCGCAAGCAAAATAAAAAACTTACCTCTTGTTTGGTCTATAAAATATAATATAATAAAATTATAATGGAGTAGGTTTTATCGAAAACCTACTCCATTACTCTCTTTCACCCTTACCGACCTCTACCGTACCCTCGTACGCCGACGACATCGGAAATGTCAAATTTAACATCCTTTTTCACAGTCTGTCAGCGCATCGATAGGTTTATCGACGTGCTGGGGCGATGAATTGCATCGCCTTTAATTTTATACGATTTTACTAATGAGATGCCTGCCTATTTTCTCCATAAAAACGCAAGCATCCAGCATTAATTCTTCAGGATAATGTTCCATCGAATGATCTGCTTCAAATGTAAATACTCCGCTGTAATTAATCTCCTTCAGCGCAGCAGTTATCCCATCCCAGTCCTGAAGTGATGAATATGGCCAAATGTGCATATCTTCTTTAAAGTTATTATCGTGCACATGAAGCGCCTTAAGCCTATCATGTCCAAGCTCTCTAATAAATTCACAAGGGTCCTGACCAACTAGTCCGCAATGTCCTATATCAAGGCAAACTGTAAAATATCTACTATCAAGTTCATCGGCAAATTCACAAAGCTGATTAGGATTGCTACATACATTTTCAACTATGTAATCACGCTTCTTATCCCTACCAAACATATTTTCAAGAGCAACCTTCACACCATAATCCTTACAATAAGGCTGAAGACTTCTATAAAATTCAAGTATAGCTTCCTTATCATGATTAATAAAGTGAGTAGGGTGAACGACTACAATTTCAGCGCCTAGAATTCCTGCTACTTCAATAGACTTTTGAATATAAGGAACTATAACTTTATTGTAATCTTCATCATTTGGCTTGTGAGAGGGAAATGGAGCATGAGCCTGATTAAATCTACATCCGTATGCTTCAACTAGCACTCTGAGTTCTTTTGCATAAGATACATAATCGCTTCTATTAAGCATAGCGTTTTCACTAGTAATATCAAACATAGAATAATCTATTGCATCAAACCCTGCTTCACATATCCATTTAATCGCTTTTTGGTCCCCAAATCTTTTTGAACATAAATTAGTTAATGTTGATAATTGCATATCGCACCTCTTATACTAATGGATTTCCATCACCGTCAAAAAGCGGTAATGGTTCAAGAAAAATAATATCCTCTCTCTCGCATGCATCACCTTCAGCAAGAACAGCCATTTTACCAGCAATATTACCTCCTGCTTTTTTCACAAGCTCTTCCATCGCATTAAGTGATTCACCAGTACTAATAACATCATCAATTATAAGAACTCTCTTGCCATTAATCATTTCAACCTCTTTTTTACCAATGCAGAGGATCTGCTGCCTTGCAGTAGTAATAGAGTTAACGGGTACTGTAAGAATATCCTCCATATATACCTTTGGACCCTTACGAGCTACAATATATGTATCATCACCAGCCTGACGTGCCATCTCATGAATTAGAGGGATACTTTTAGCTTCCGCAGTTACAAGGATATCATAGTCAGGAGCTTTTTCAAGAAGTGCTTTAGCACTTGCGCAAGTGATTTCAACATCACCAAAAATGATAAATGCAGCAATACTAAGATTATCATTTACCGGGAAAAGAGGTAATTCTCTTTTAATTCCTGCGATTTCCATTTCATAAACTTTCTTCATCTTTCAAGACCACCTTATTAATATTGAATACCATATGTGACCAAAATGCCACATATGGTATTATACATCAAAGTATTTATTATTTCAAGGGTAACAGGAGCTTTTTTTAATATCCAAAAACGCTTAATTCTGAAATACCCAATCCTTCATCAGCTGTTTTAACAACCTTTACATAACGATACTTATTTGAATCTATAGAGAACCAATCCCACGATTCTCTATAATTATAGGCTATACCTCCTCTTGTACCAAAAACCTTATATTCGGTAAATGTCGGATCGTTAGAAACAAGGATCTTAAAGTTCTTTCTATCATTTTCATTATTATAGTTTGTACGACTGGCAATACGAATTTGGTCGATTGTATAAGCATCACCAAGATCAAGCATACAATAGTTCATTCCGTCATATTCACCGACAACCCAACCTGTATCTGTTGAACCATCATTAATAAAAGAAATATTATATGTACTTGATGCATTAGTAGAACTTGCGCTAGCTGTAGCATTAAGTGCAAGGTTCTCTTTTGTTGATGTGTATGAGATATTATCAACAACGTCATCAGGCACATCGATATCATATATCATATTGAGGATTGCATCGGCATATCTTCTGCCCATGAGCTTTGTTTCACCCGATGTAAAGTGCGAACCATCAGCAGTTACTGCACCTTCAGCTGATACACACCATGAGTAATCAACATGGATATCACCTTTATTAATTGACATAAAGACCTTATTAAATTCAATGCGCTGATCACTGGTAGGAGCAAGTTCGCCAACAACAAATGGGATTGTCATATCGCCAATATCTGTACGGAATGAATTAGCAAAATTATTAAGTTTGGTGATATATTCATCTCTTGTATAACCTTTACCCATATCGCTTGAGCCAAGATGCCACAAGATACCCTTTACATTACCATACTTTAGTGCTTCATTAACCATAAGCATTGTTTTTTCATAATATCCATCCTTGCTACCTTTTTCCCATTGATTAAGACTTGTTCCACCAATAGCGTTATTTATAATGCCAATATTACGATCAGGAATATATTGAGTAATCATCTTAGCAAATGGATAACCAAAGTTCATATTGCCATCATATTTATAGTATGGCTCTCCAACATTATTATATCTATTAAATGAGTTTTTAGCACCCTCCCACTCATAGGAACGATTCATAAGATATACATTGTCAAGAGTTGCCTTGCAGTCAGATGGGATACTTGCGCGTCCGGATGCATTTGACTGTCCAAGGATAAGATAAATATCCATATCTGAAAGTCCGGATGTATTGGCAGTTACCTGATATGTTACACTAGAACAATATTGCACCAAAGAGTCTGCGTTCCAAACAAAAGCCTTAACGATGCTTGCAGCATCGGTAACTTCCCTCTCGAGGGTAAGTTCAGCTATAGCATCTTTGGACTCGCCAGGTTCAATATGTACATTATCACTTGCAGACAACGATAAAAGCTTGTTATCATCATTATATAAAGCTAATAAGGTAACTACGCTGATAGCTTCGGTTGATTTGTTTATCAAACTAGCCTTTGCGCTGAGTGTTGAAGCGCCAAAAATTGATGTAGTAACTTCCTCGGATACTCCATCCTTATAAACAGCAAGGCTAGTAACAGGAGTTACTTCAAAATCAATCTTGCCAGAATCGGCATTTTCACCTAAGGCATTGTAAGCCTTTGCATAAATACTAAAACTACCTGTTGTATCAAACTGATACTCAGCGTCAAAAGGAGCTGTATTTGAAGAAGCGACAAGTTGATCATCTACATAGTATTCAACCTTTGTGATAGTTGTATTATCACACTTTGCTTCTGCCGAAAGAATTACTTTTTCACCAATCGGAATTGACTCTCCATCAACAGGAGAAATCATATTCACCATTGGAACTGTCTGTGGGATTCTTGCAGCTTCCGAAGATCTATATTCCTGCTCAATACCACTAGGATTAACTTCTGCTTGATTCATAGGCTTAACTGAAACAGAAATATAGTATCCTACATCATTGCCTGTTATAGTATAATTAAGAGAATCTTCACTTTCTACAGGAACTGATTTAATTATCTGTACATGAGTTGTGAATTCATCGTCAGGACATCTTTCCCAAGTAACAATTGATCCTTTTTCAACATCACCTTCAGTATCATTATAATCATAAGTAGCCTTAAGCGTTGTACCAACTGTCATAGCTCCATCGAACTTTAAGTTAGAAACAGTTGGAGCGTTCTCACTATCTGTATATGTAATGGTAAAATCATCCAAAGTAGCAAAGCTGTCCCCTGATATAGAAAATCCACCAAGTCCTACATTTGTATAATATGGTGCATCTGTAGTTCCGCTGCCATTAGCATAAAAGGCTTTTTGCGAGCCAATTGTAGTATATGAACCTGTTGCTGAGGTTTTGTAGCTTGTTGTTACAGTTTTACCACCAAGATCAAAATCAAGCTTCATCCATGGCCAACCTTTTGCATTGGACGTGTCATGGTATCCGTCATCACTACGAGTTAATTCATTAACATAGTGACCTTTGCCTCTGAATCTGGATTTAGAAGTGCTATTAACAAAGTATTCTAACTGATATGCTTTATCTGTTTTAGGAGCATATCCCTCTATATTATCACTATAGAATGTATAAAAGTTAGTTGTACTTTGACTCGTTCTTCTTACTCTGAACTCTACTGAAACAAGACCTCTTTTATATACTTGAGGGAAGTTTAAATAAGCTTCTGTATTTTTGCCTAACAAATATGAGCCTGTATATACTGCTTTAGTAGCATTAATAGGTGTATTTGTACCACCGTCAACACGAATAAGCTCTTCTGTAGTCTGTGGGAAGGTTTGATCAAACGTTGCACCCGGCTTTTTAACAAAAGTTAGTACGGTTTGATCATCTTTTTTTAGTTCTTTAACATTATTATCTATGTTAGTTTCAAGAGTAAATTTGTCACTTTCAAAGTCCTCACTATATACCACCAGTGGCTCAGCTGCCATAGTTGTAATCGGCATAACTGTTATCGATGACAAAACTAATACCATCGAAAGAAATATTAGCAAAGACCTGTTTAAATTCTTATTCATTTCCATTCTCCTTAATTGTAACATTTATAGTAATCAATAATTTAATCAAATAAAATAGTACTATAAAGAATAAGCAACCGCTAGCGCCTCCGATAATATCCAATATCACATCTGATATCGAATCGGTTCTACCGCTAAACTTTTGTATAAACTCATCAATAAAAGCTATCAAAGCAATCCCAGATACCGAGAGTATTGTTAACCACGAAAATAACTTTTGTTTGTTAACAGTAACTAACAACATAATCTCAAATCCCAAAAGTGCAAACTCAAGAAAATGCGCTATTTTGCGAATTAAATGAGACAAGTCTATTTTTGCTACTATATCATCGTCCATGTTAGCAGTTGCCATAGGTTTAACAACATCTACAACTTTATTACTCTCATTATTGGACATTTGGGGACTCATTAGTGAATTAGAAAAAATAAATGCAATTGTCAAAACTATAGAAATCGAAATTATAATAATACATGTCTTTTTATTCTTCATAATACCCCTCACTATAATCATAATTATATTGTTTTAGTATAATACTGTCAATAATTAAATGTAATAATTATACAACATTTTGGCAATGTAATCAATTTTTGCTAGAACAAAAAAAGGTTAAACTGCTTGAGCAATCTAACCTTTTCGTTATGTTATATTATGTTATTAAGCAAACAAAGTGCTTACGGAAATATCACCAAAGATTCTCTCAATAGCCTCTGCAAACACAGGAGCAACAGAAAGTTCTGTAATTTTATCAATCTTCTTTTCATCAGGAATTGGAATTGTGTTGAGGAACACAAGTTCTTCAAGAGGAGAATCCTGAATTCTGCTGATTGCTTCGCCTGACAAAACACCATGAGTTGCACAACCGTAGATTTCCTTTGCACCTCTGTCTTTAAGAGCTTTAGCAGCATTACAGAATGTACCGGCAGTATCAATAAGGTCATCAACAATAATAATCTTCTTATCCTTAATATCACCAATTACATTCATAACTTCTGAAACATTTGCTTTCTGACGACGCTTATCAACGATAGCAAGAGGGATTTCAAGTCTTTCAGCAAACTGTCTTGCTCTTGTAACACTACCAAGGTCAGGTGATACAACAACAAGGTCTTTTTTATCATTTGCAAACTTCTTTGCGAAGTAAGGTGTAATTACTGGTACACCAAGAAGATGATCAACTGGAATATTGAAGAAGCCCTGGATCTGTGCAGCATGAAGGTCCATTGTAAGAACTCTATCAGCACCGGCAGCACTGATAAGGTCAGCACAAAGCTTTGCAGAAATTGGATCACGAGCCTTTGCCTTTCTATCCTGTCTAGCATAACCCATATAAGGGATAACAGCTGTAATTCTACCAGCTGATGCTCTCTTGAATGCATCAATCATAATGAGCAATTCCATAAGATTATCATTGACTGGGCTACAAGTAGACTGAATAACAAATACATCAGAACCTCTGACTGTTTCGTTAATGTTTACGCTTATTTCACCATCTGCAAACTTAATAACATTAGAATCACCAAGGGGCACACCAATAATGTTTGCGATTTCTTTTGCAAGTTCAGGGTTAGAATTTGCTGAGAAAACCTTAATGTTTTTTCCATGAGTAATCATTTCTAAATCTCTCCTCTGATTTGTTTATGTAAATATAATAATAATCTAGTTAGGCAAGCTGTCTCTTTTTAATTTCTTCTGCCTCTGCAAGTTGACTCTGATCATTAACACCAAGAATCTCGTCACAGTCATCTGTAACATATGAACCTGCGCGCTTGCCATCATCGATTAAGATTTTAAGAGTATCAGTAAGGTAATATTCACTTTGTGAATTATTATTTTTAAGTTTTGATAAAGCCTCAATAAGGTCCTTTGTCTTAAAGAAATATGTACCGGAATTAATCTCTGTGATCAGCTTTTCTTCATCTGTAGCGTCTTTCTGCTCTACAATATGACTTACACATTCACCATCACGTATAACTCTTCCATATCCAAAGGGATTCTTAACCTCAGCAGTAAAAAGAGTGATACTGTTTCCAGATTCCTTATGTAGGTTATAAGCCTGCACTAATGATTTCCAATTAAGAAGGGGCATATCTCCGCAGGTAACAAGAGTATCTTCTTCAGTAAGATACCCAGCAGCCATCTGCACAGCATGACCTGTTCCAAGCTGCTGTGATTGTAACGCATATTCAACTGAAGACCCAAGATGTGCTTTCACCTCGTCAGCTTTGTGACCTACTACAACGATATTCTTTGCAGAGCCAACCTTATTGACCGCATCAATCACCCAATCTACAAGAGACTTGCCGCATACTTGATGCAAAACTTTTGGAAGATCCGACTTCATTCTTTTTCCTTCGCCAGCAGCGAGGATTACAGCATTAAATGCCACTATACATCAGCCTTTCTTTCATGTGTCATATTTATGCATAAAAAAATTCCGATACTATTATATCAGAATTTTCGACAAATATCAATATTAAATAAATAAGTATGTTTAATAAGCCGTTAGTACGGGTACTGTAAAAAATACTAGACTTATTAATCATAACGATTCACTCCTCTTTGTTTTTCTTAACAAACTCAACAATTCGTCCTTCACGGCGAATAGAGCTTTGTATTACAACCTCATCGCACGCACTAATTTCTATTAAATCGGAATCCTTAGATGCTGGAACTTCAATATACGAATCACAGTCGCAACAAACTAAAATTACCTTATCCTCAGAAAGGTCATAGTCAACATCATCACACCCACAGGTGCAATATATATTACCCTTTCCGTTTAGCTCATTTAGCTTATCCATAACCGCAAACATTACAAGGGGATCATCAAAATAATCATCATCCTCAACCTCAAGATAAAGCTGAGATATAGCCTCATCCAAAGCGTCAACCCACCTGTCGGTGAATTCTTCAACCCCTACACCACACAAAGGAAGCCCAACTTCAGGACAAGTCAACTGCACCCCACTCTTACCTGCGATTTCATACGGAGTGATTTTAAACATATGATAAGCCTCGCAAGAACCGCAAGGTACAACAAATGAAACCTTGTTATCTTTGAGCTCAATCTTTACACAACTGCCCTCACAGTCACAGTTAATCACCTGTTCACCTTTTGACTTAAGGTCAAAAATATTGAACGGGCTAAGTGTAACCTTATTACATGAAGGGCACCTGTAAACTAAATATTTTTTAGAATCTATTATCATAATTTATATATCCTGCCGTGCACTATAAAATAAATATTGTTGTGCAAACCCACAGTTTCCTTTAAATTTTTGTTTTGCAAAGATTTCTATTTCTTCCTCTGCAACATTATATAGCTGTGACATAGTTCTTTTTATCCATACATCTTTAGGGAATGATTCAAACTTTTGAAATGCGAACAGAATAACGCAATCAGCAACCTTATTGCCAACACCCTTAATCTGCTTAAGATATTCCAAAGCTGTATCATAATCCATATTATATACAAGATTAAAATCAATAATACCTTCAACAACCATTGAGGCTGCACTTAGAATATACTTATCACGAAATCCAGCTCTTATCACAGATAAATCCTTATTATATATCTGCTCTGGAGTTGGAAATGAATAATAAGTCTCACCATTAAAGGTAACCTTATCTCCAAAATTTTCACACAGCAGTCCGATAATCTTTTTTATTCTGGGAATATTGTTATTCTGCGAAATAATAAATGACACTACTGTTTCCCATGGGTCTTGCTTTAAAAGTCTGATTCCTTCACCATATGAAATTGCATTTTTCATTATGTCGTCAGCAGACAAATCGTTTATTATCTGCAAATAATCTCGGTCTATGTCAAGATAGCTTTTCCAAAATAATTCATCTTCACAATTACTATCAATAACAATATCACCATTAATGTAATTAATCTTAGCTATATGTTTTCCTACAAAACCAATATATGAACCATCTTCTTGTACATCCCAACGAAAACACTGCCCACAATCAAAGGTTTGTTCTAAAGAAAATGGAATAATATTCTTAAATATCAACATTATCACCCTTTCCATTATACACAAAATATGCTATAATAGCAATACGTAAAGGAGTGATTTTTATATGAGAGATAAAATTTATACAATTCCAATATCAGAAGCATTTGAAAATAACTGCATTTGTCCCTTTTGCACAATACATAACAAATTAGATAAACAATACACAGAAAGAGCTGTTGGTGCTGGTATGATGGAACCATCAATTAGAGTATTGACCAACAAACAAGGTTTCTGTAAAGTTCATTATAAAAAGATGAGGGAACAGAATCAGGTTCTTCCTCTTTCTCTTGTATTACAAAGCCACTTAAACGAAAATCTTTTATCGCTATTTGATACTCAAGTGGTACAAAAGAAAAAATCACTTTTTTCTTCAAAAACCGATATTAGTGAGCAAGCGACCGAAGTTCTCGAAAGGCTAAAAACTCACAATCGCAGCTGTTACATATGCTCTAAAGTAAACAAGATACTAGCTGACTATATTGACACTACTATATATATGTTTAAAACTGATAGCGAATTCAAAACTATTTTCAAAAACACCGATCACTTTTGTTTAGAACATGCTGAGCTTTTGCTTAACTCTGCTTTAAACAATTTGGGAGAAAAGGATCTTACTGAGTTATTTGAAGCTTTAGCAGACATTGAACGCGATGAATTAAAAAATCTCTATTCATCCATCACAGAACTTGCAAACTCTTTTGATTATAGAGCAAAAGGACAGATTTCCGATAAAGCAAAAAGTTCAATTGCCGATTGCATTGACATCATATAAAAAATAAGGGCTGTGACTTTTGGTCACAGCCTTTATTTCTTATTCTTCTTCAAACATATCTTTGCCTACTCCGCAAATTGGGCAAACAAAATCTTCGGGAACATCTTCCCACTTTGTACCAGCTTCGATACCATTATCTGGATCGCCTACTGCTTCGTCATAAACATAACCGCATACTGTACATACATACTTCATAATTTTCTCTACTCCTTTCTATTAATTTTATTGTTTATCCCATAGTATTACCTGTCCTGATTTAATCGATTCAGGCACATTAATAATTCTTTGATTTGATGACCCTCTAAATCTAAGAGAAATATCATATAGTTCTTCAACAAACTCTCCATCAACAAGAACATCTATCATTGATAACATCTCATCTGTAACATCACAATACGCCCTGCCACCCGGAGCAAAATCTGTATTATAATTATAGCCGGTATATGCCCATATAGTCTTTTGCGGAACTTCCCTTTTCACTTTTCTCATAAAGGGAACTAAGGCTCGTTGGTTAGCTATTTCAAAAGGCTCACCACCAAGAAGTGTAAGTCCGCTTATATAAGGTGATTTTAGGCTGGTTATAATATCATTTTGAACTGCATCGATAAACTCATCACCATAGTCAAAGCTTTGGGCCTCTTCATTGAAACACCCTTTGCAATTATGTGTGCAACCGGATACAAAAAGAGAAACTCTTATGCCAGTACCATTAGCAATATCATATTTTTTTATCACCGCATAGTTCATACATTACTACTCCTTACAGATGGAGAACTCTTTCTTTAATTTCGTGTGTTCTACCCTGATTCCAATACTGTGTACCAATATATCCGCATGTTCGTCTAGCAACATTCATCTTGGACTGGTCGCGGTTCTTACATTTTGGGCATTCCCATATAAGCTTACCCGTATCATCTGTTACAACAGTAATTTCACCATCAAAGCCACAGCACTGACAATAGTCGCTCTTAGTATTTAGCTCTGCATACATAATATTATCATAAATAAACTTCATAAGTTCAAGTACAGCTTCAATATTATCCTGCATATTAGGCACTTCTACATAAGAGATCGCACCACCAGGAGATAGTGCCTGGAATTTCGATTCAAGCTTAAGCTTGTCAAACGCATTAATTTCTTCTGTTACATGGATATGGTAACTATTGGTAATATAGTTGCGATCTGTAACACCTTCAACCTTACCAAAACGCTTCTGAAGACACTTTGCAAACTTATATGTTGTGCTTTCAAGAGGTGTACCATAAAGTGAATAGTCAATATTTTCAGCAGCCTTCCACTTTGCAGTATATTCATTAAGCTTACGCATAATCTCAAGACCTAGCTGCTCACCCTCTGGCTCAGTAAGTTTTTTACCACTAAGGCTATATACACACTCCCAAAGACCGGCATAGCCAAGAGAAAGAGTTGAATAACCGCCATGAAGATACTTATCTATTGTTTCACCCTTTTTAAGTCTTAACAATGCACCGTACTGCCAAAGTATTGGGGCTGCATCAGAAAGTGTACCAGTCAGTCTTTCATGACGGCACTGAAGAGCTTTGTGACAAAGTTCCATACGTTCTTCAAACACTTCCCAGAATATGTTCATATCCTTATTAGCAGAAAGTCCGATATCAACAAGGTTAACAGTTACAACACCCTGATTGAATCTTCCGTAATATTTAGGTTTTCCATCTTCATCAACATATGGAGTGAGGAAGCTACGACAACCCATACAGGTATAGCAGTGACCCTCACCGTTTTTATCAACCTTACTCTGAAGCATAACCTTCTCTGAAATATAATCTGGAACAAGACGCTTTGCTGTACATTTAGCAGCAAGCTCAGTAAGATACCAATATGTAGAATCTTCTGTTATATTATCTTCTTCAAGAACATAGATAAGTTTAGGGAATGCAGGAGTTATATATTCGCCGCTTTCGTTCTTAACTCCTATATATCTCTGTTTGAGTGTTTCTTCGATAATAAGCGCAAGGTCCTTTTTTTCTTGCTCATTTTTTGCTTCATTAAGGTACATAAATACTGTAATAAAAGGAGCTTGACCGTTAGTAGTCATAAGTGTTACGACCTGATATTGGATAGTCTGTACACCCCTACAAACTTCATCTCTAAGCTGTTTTTCTACAATCTTATCAATTATTTCATTGTCCATTTTTGCACCAGAAATTTCAAAGCTTTCGATAACATTCCTGCGAATCTTCTCACGAGAAATTTGAACAAATGGTGCAAGGTGGGTAAGACTTATACTCTGGCCACCATACTGGCTACTTGCAACCTGAGCTATAATCTGTGTTGCAATATTACAAGCTGTAGAGAAGCTATGAGGCTTTTCAATCATAGTGCCGCTAATTACTGTGCCATTTTGGAGCATGTCCTCAAGATTTACAAGATCACAGTTGTGCATATGCTGTGCAAAATAATCTGCATCGTGAAAGTGAATAATACCGGATTCGTGCGCTTCAACTATCTCCTGTGGAAGAAGAATTCTCTTGGTAATGTCCTTGCTAACTTCACCAGCCATATAGTCACGTTGAACGCTATTCACAGTAGGATTCTTATTAGAATTTTCTTGTTTAACTTCTTCATTATTGCACTCGATAAGGCTCAAAATCTGATCATCAGTAGTATTTGACGCACGAACAAGATTTCGATTAAATCTATATCTAATATATCTCTTCGCAGTTTCAGGTGCACCTTGAAGAATAATATGTGTTTCAACAAGTTCCTGTATTTCCTCAACAGATAAAGCTCTACCAATGTCGCGACAATAATCTTCAATCACAAGTGAAATATAATCTATTTGTCTGTCTGACAATTCTCTCTTACCGTCAGGCGCTTCGTTGGCGTGCTGAATAGCAACTCTGATTTTTTCTATATCAAATGCTACTTCTGCACCGCTACGCTTAATTATATTCACGGTTATCTCCCCCTTTGTTAATTTTTATACTGTGATTATAATATATCCTATTTACAAATGTTGTTGCATTTGCAACTTTTTTGTGATATTATTACACATATAGTGTTACACTTCTTTTACAGAACTATATATAGGGGGTATAAATACAATGAATAACACCATTTTTTTCGGCATTAATGAAGAAAACAAAGACAAATTAATGCACTGTATGTCTGCTGAAACAAAAAATTATTCTTCATCAGAAATTATTACATCAATTAATAAAAACATAATAACGGTAGGAGTAATAGCAAAAGGAAAAGCTCACCTTTCTTGTATTGATATTGATGGCAATGAAAGGATTCTTGAGTATTATGTTCAGGGTGATGTATTTGGAGAAATGTTTTATATGCCAATAGAAAGCATGGTCTACTATGTAACAGCTGACACAGATTGTGAAATTACATACATTGATTATGGACATATTGTAAAGCGATGCGAAAATGCATGCGTATATCATTCACAACTTGTAAATAACCTATTCAGAATTCTGGCAAACAAAATTAAACAATATAATCTACATATCTCCATCCTTGGACAAAAGAACACAAGAAAAAAACTACAGACTTATTTAGAATATCAAAGTTTGATCCTTGACTCATCGTCATTTGAAATCCCCATTACCTTAGTCGAGTTATCTTCATACCTTTGTGTAGACAGGTGTGCACTTATGCGAGAAATAAAGAGTATGAAGGATGAGGGATTGATAGCATCAAAGGGGCGTAAATTTATTATACTATACTCTCAACATAGTTATATATGATAAAAGCAGTTTCTATTAGCAAATAGAAACTGCTTTTGTTTTTAATAATTTACTATGGCTGGAAGGTACATAGGTGCATTAAGCTCGCTCATACTGCTTCCATCACCATTCCAAATGAAGAATTTAATCATATAATTCTCCTTATCTTCAGGAAGGGTAATGTTTTCAAGGGTAAGAGAAAGACTATTTGCAGTAATATTGCCGGTGAAATTCTTTATATCATATAAAGACATATCAGATTTTCTATAAATAGCCGCCAATATAGTATACTTTTCATCTGTTCCAGCATTATTGACAAACTGCGCTGTAACTGATCCTGTTTGTGCATTGACGCCCTGATTAATAAAGTTTGACGTTATATTATCAAGATACTGAGCATCATTTTTAAAGCCGTATTCATCAAACCAATAGCATCCGCCAACAACATCTGTTTGAGGATACATACGCATCTGAGCAATTTGATTAAAGTTAGGTGCGTTACCATCAGAATCAACAAATCCATCTACAGGAACTTTGTAGTATTTCGTAGCATAACTATCAAGAGTAACAGCAGGAGATTTATACTCATTTCCATAAATATCAACCATACTGAACGATACATCAAGAGTTTCATTACAATAGTCATCTATATAAGGATAGGCGGTATTTATATTTTTAGTCTTCCATCTGGTTTTTCTTGATGGATCTGTCATTAATGATGCAGCAAAACTAAAATACTCACTTCTACGAATATCCCAGAATGCTCTTGGTGTCCAATATACATAGGTATTACCTGTTGCCTTCATTTCGTCTGAATAAACGAACTGAATTGTAGCACCATGATCGCCAACAAGACCAGCATTATCAACATTCTTGATAAACCCATTCTTTGCTGATAGCTGCTCCCATGGTGTACCGATTCCCATGCCTGTTATAGAACCGCTTTCATGGTAATCCATTGGATAATCAACAAGTTTTTTAGATTTCAAAGAAACATAAGAGAATGTAAGATCATCAATATAAAAATCATTTTTCATACTTCCTGAATTACTAATAACCATAGAATCAGTACCTTTGAGGACACTGTCCATATCAGTAGTTATTTTGCTATTAAGTGAGAATGTACCTTCGGACCAGTTCCAACCACCCGGCGAATATGCAAGAGTTGCTGTTCCTGTGAGAGTGTCTCCATTATATAGCTTAACCGAAATATTACCTACAGTTGGAATCTTCTTAGCTCCATTAACCATATTGCTACTCTTTATCATAGCGCCAATATAGAATGCCTTCGAGAAGTCCCAGTCGGCAGGGAAACCGGTAATTTTAATTGTGTTACTAGTGCCCGCCCAGTTATTGTAGATATGCATTGCTCCGCTGCCATTTATGCCAGCATGAGGCTCATACTCATTATAGTAATAATTACCGCTTTCATCAGGAGCTTCAGCAGTAGAAGTTGGAGTCCATCCTCCACCATTAGCGGTGAATAAATCTTCGCCATCAAAAGTATTTACATATTCTACTAATGACTCCTCTGCTCCTGGAAGTTCTGGATCATTTGTAAGAATAATGTTATCAATCAAGAAGCTACCAGAAGTGTTTTCCTCCGCACTTTGGAAATAATAAGACCTTACAACTGCGCATCTCATCGGGAATCCGCTAAGAGGGTCAGTAAAGGCTGAGACAGGGATTCTATATCTCTTCCATTCTGGAGTAAATTCAAATTCAAGATAATCTGAAAGGATTGTGCAGGCATCATATATCGCAAGTTTTACTTTTTCGTTTTTGCCTGACATTGACTTAGCATCAAAGACTAGATCCTCACAGGATTTCATATCTTCATACCACGTTGTACGAGATGGCGCTTTGAAAAAGTCAGAATCATTATTATACGAGATAATAGCAGTTGCAGGAGCACCACTACCTCTTGTATATGTGATATAGTTTGCCTTTGTAGATGCAAAACCGTCTTCAATAACTCGATGGGAAATTGTATCTCCCTCGTCACCTTCTTTAACTTTAAGAGCAATATCATGCTTATATGATACTGATCGTTCAAAAGTGTAAGGAAGAGTTTTAATAACAGCCTCTTCTTCCTCATCAGATGACTCAATAACTCTCTCTGGCTTCTCAGCGGTAAACGAAACATTATCGAGATAGAATGAATCGGCTACTTTGTTTTTAAGATATATTTTTAGGAACTTAACTGTAGAAGAATCAGGCACACCATCCCTGATATCGAATATAAACTGTCTCCAGTCATCATCGCCTTCGAGTATTTCTGGATAAACCGAATATCCATCCATAACCACCTGAATTTTCTGACGAGTAAGTCCTGTTCCCTTAACCATCATTGACACATATTTTGAACCTGCCGGAACGGAGCCTTCATGGAAATTAAGCTGAACATTACCACTCCATTCACCGCTATAAACATATGAAATCTTAAGAGCATTAGTATCATTACCATCATAGCCAGGAAGTTTTTCATAAGCATAGCTTATAGTATCCGCACTTGATGCGCCCTTCCATGGCTTGTGAGATGCAAAGGTGTTTTCGCCTGCTTCCATATCAAAAAACAAGTCTCTAGTTGGTAGGTCAACAATAACAGGGAGCTGAATAGTTGGATTAGCAGACTTTACAAAAGAAGTTTTCGTAACTTCGATTATACCATCGGTAGGAGTCGAATTACTACCAATCTGCAAAGAATGTATTGAATATTGCATCGAGCCGTCCATTTTAGAATAGCTTCTGTCAAACTCAAGCTGATCAACATTAATGCTGATGTTTTGATCTTCGCCAGTATATATAACGGGTATTGAATAAAGCTCTTCGTCTGTAGCATAAAGACCAATATACCCCTCGTGTCCTGCCGGACCTTTGATAGTAAGATTAATAGTTTCAAGACCATTCATATCCCATTCTATAGGCAGCACAAGACGGGAATAGAAATTGGTATTAGCTTTATATGCTATAGAGAGCTTACCATTTTGCTCAATATTAGTAGTGTTGCTTTCTGTATATGCTCTAAATTTAGACTCACTAAAATCAACCGCTATAGTTTCATCACGCTTAAGTGCTGTTGAAGGATAAGAAAGCAGACGTTCTTTTACATAAGCACCGTGGAATGTCGTAGGATTAAAGTTCCACCCTGTAATCATTCTAGGAGTTGAACTCATATGCATATTCCATGCAGTCCAGTTCATTGGCACACCACCATAGTCTCCAAGAGTATCATCCATAAAGTTCAGAAGTTGCATTGTCCAATATGATGCAATATTTGAAGTACTACCTGTAACAACACTGTCACTACTATCCCATCCCCATTCACCACAAAGGATAGGATGTTTCTTTCTCATTTCACCAATAGTTGATTTCCAGTTTGAGTAGTTGCCCTTTACAGGATATATATGAGTATCATACATAATACCATAACCGGTCTTTGATGCATCTTCATTTGAGCCACAGTCTGTAAGCTCATATGTAGCACCGGTGGCTTGATCTCTGATATCTAAAATGCCACCAATGTTATATGCATAACTAAGACCACCAACAACAAGTATGTTTTTAGCACCAGTATCACGAATCTGTTCAACCATATACTGATGGCCTACATATTTGTATTCCTTTGCAGGAGATTCATCTGTTGCGTCACCGGTACCCGGTATAGCAGCAGTTTCATCTGTATATTCGCCATAGTACCATTTATCCCATGTTTTTCCATGAGGTTCGTTAAGCACGCCAAAAAGAACCGCAGGGTTATTACCATACAATACACAAAGTTCACGAAACATCTCAGCATGATGCTCCTCTGGGAGCACATAACCATGGTTGTCAATAATAATATATTTACCTCTTGCGGCAGTGCCTTGAACCATCGCATCAATAGCAGCACGATAGTCTGCTACTGTATAGGTCTTACCGCTCTTTATATATGTACCTGTGTATTCACCTGTAGTTGCGTCCTTGTCACCAAACCAATATTTTGATGTAATTGGTAAGCGGATGAGATTAGCATTCCAAGCATCGAAACACTCCACAATAGATTCGTTAAGATGCTCTCTCATTCCCCAACCCATACTTGGAACATTCATTCCTCGAAGTGTAACCATAGTGTCAGAGTCATCTTGATACACAAGCTTATTACCCCTTACAGTAAGCTGACGGGAATAGTTCACAAACTCAAATGGCTTATTTTCTTGTTCCTCTGCCATTACAGGGATGGTTATACAAGACATAATAAGCACAATAGATAGAACTATTGACATTACCTTTTTCATTCATTTCACCCTCATTTCTATATCGCATAAGTACTATAATTGCTAAAAATATGATACCATAAAACAAAGGATATGTCAACGAACTTGACATATCCTTCAATTTATATATTTACAATTCAAAGTCGCTTTCATGATACTGTTTTTTTATAGCTGTATGATTTCTCTTGCTTGCAGTTTTAGTAATATCTATCTTGTATTTTCTGCAACTACTATCTGATTCTACCTCTTTCTTACCATTACATATAAGATCAAAGTCCTCATTAACTTCAGAATAGATGCAAGTACTACAACTGGCTTTTACATTAGTTATACTGCTTTTCTTTTTGATACCAAACATATTTAACCTCAATATTCAACCTTTTTTATAGCATCTTCATCGTATTCAACATCAGATGCCTGAATCCACAGGGAAACATCCTTTTCGAACATACTAGACAAAATATCAGTCTGTGATGCAGTAAACATTTCGCTGTTATCAACATGGTTAAAACGTTTTATTATATGATAACCATAGCTTGACTGCACAATTCCTGAAACTTGACCAACTTCTAATTTCATTGAAGCCTTAACAAAAGGTTCAACAAAGCTTGAATAGTCACTCACCATATAACCAAGCTCGGTATTTGCAACATCTTCATTATATTGAGCTTTTAGAGAAGAAAAACTTTCTCCATTATTAATTCTATTTAACGCATCATCTGCGAGAGCTTTCTTTTCTGCGATAACATCATCGGAAAGAGGAATGTTATTTTCATCCGTTATTTTGAAAAGAATATTCTGAACATTTACCATACTTCCGTTATAAAATTCATTAATTTGTTCAGGGGTATAGCTTGATTCAACCTTCGTTTTTACTGCATTCTGAATGAGTGTATATTTGATAAGTAGCTCATAAGTATCTTCATTCAAACCATACTTTGAGAGGAATTCCTCATATTTATTGTCATTACCCGCCTGATCCTTAATGTCTGATATCTGTGAATCAAATTGAGCCTTCATTGCATCGTCAAATTCAACTCCTAATTCCTGAGCCTTTTGCGCAGTAACATAGAGTTTCACAGCAGCCTCCATAGCAAGCTTGGATGCATATTCAGCTGCAGGCTTGCCATCAACTGTTTTAACATTTCCAATCTGAGTTTTAAGACTTGATAAAAAATATCCGTAAATGGACGATTTTATTTCTTCGCCATTAACCGTTGCAACAGTAGGGTCCTTTGAAAAAATAGAACACGAGCAAAGAACAAATATCATCATTATACTTAACACGCACAAGGAAATTCTGGTTCTCATAAAAGCACGCCCCTTTCCACAGCTATACTATAGATATATAAATTATATCACAAAATTAGTCAGCGTAAACATTGGTAACAGATATTTAATAAAACAGTAATTTTTCATTAAATATCTGTTGTATTTTCATCACTATCACCTGCCAACTCGGCAAATTTAACAAACTTATTTAGTAGTTTCTTAATCTCTATAAGTCTAGCTATGCTATATCCTCTATATGTTAGGAATGGTTTATTCCCTGCAGAAAACAATAGCTTTCCTTTATATTCATTCATTATATCAGCGATGGCAAGCAGATTGATTTTTCTGCCTTCTTCAAAGGACATAACTAGATTATTACCTTTTGCAGAAACTTCAACCATACCTAATTTTTCAGCATATGCTCTTATCACTGCGATATCAATAAGATTGCGAACAGTAGCAGGCAAATCTCCATATCTGTCTTCTATCTCTTCATAAACATCGTCAGCATACGCCTCATCTGTTATTGCTGCTATTTTCTTATACATTTCTATTCTATAATTCTCACCATGTATATAATTTTTAGGGATATATGCATCCACCGGTATACTAATTACGATACTGGTCTCAACCGATGCTGGTAGTTTATCACCTCTTCTTTCAGCAACTGCTTCTGATAACAATCTGCAAAAAAGGTCATATCCTACTGCATCCATATGCCCATGCTGCTGCGCACCTATAACATTGCCTGCACCACGGATTTCCAAATCTCGTAATGCAATTTTAAAACCGCTACCAAACTCCGTAAACTCTTTAATAGCCTTAAGTCTCTTTTGTGCATCTTCATTCATAACCTTGTCCTTACGATATGTCAGATAAGCATACGCAAGACGACTGCTTCTGCCTACTCGTCCCCTTAACTGATACAACTGAGAAAGACCCATTCTGTCAGCATCCTCGATTATTATCGTATTTACATTTGCTATATCCAGACCTGTTTCAACTATAGTAGTGCAAACAAGAACATCTATACTATTATTAATAACCTGTTCCATAACATTTTCAAGTTCTGTTTCGTTCATCTTGCCATGAGCAACCGCAATTCTCAAATCAGGTGAAATCTCCTGAATACGCGAAGCAACACGATATATAGTCTTTGTGTTGTTATGAAGATAATAGACTTGACCGCCTCGTGAAACCTCCTTAAGGATAGCTTCACTTATAACAGAAAAATCATATTCCATTACAAACGTTGCTACAGGGTATCTGTTTTGCGGTGGCTGTTCAATAACACTCATATCTCTGATTCCCACCAAAGACATATGAAGAGTTCTAGGAATTGGTGTAGCAGTCAAGGTAAGCACATCCACATTGTTTTTCATTTCCTTTATCTTCTCTTTGTGTGCAACACCAAATCGTTGTTCTTCGTCGATAATCAAAAGTCCAAGCTTCTTATATTTTATCTCACTACTCAAAAGCTTGTGAGTTCCAATAGCTATATCAATCTCACCGCCAGCGAGTTGCTTAATTATCTTCTTTTGTTGCGTAGGCGATCTAAACCTTGAAAGCATCTCAACTTTAATAGGATACTGAGCCATTCTTTGCAAAAAGGTGTTAAAATGCTGATTAGCGAGAATTGTTGTTGGCACCAAGTAGACAACCTGATATCCATCATTTACTGCTTTAAATGCAGCACGAAGAGCTACTTCTGTCTTACCATATCCAACATCTCCACAAAGAAGTCTGTCCATTGGCTTGGTCTTTTCCATGTCACTTTTAACTTCAGTAATACAACGAAGCTGATCATCTGTTTCTTCATATGGAAATGCATCTTCAAACTCCATCTGCCACTCATTATCAGCAGAAAAAGCATGCCCTTCCGTATTTTGTCGTGCAGAATACAGTGCTATAAGCTGATCTGCCATATCCACACAGGCCTTTTTTACCTTAACCTTGGTCTTGAGCCATTCTGTACCATTAAGCTTATTAAGCTTAACCCTGGATGAATCCTTACCGATATATTTATATACAGAATCTAGCTGTGTTGTTGGTATATAAAGAGTGTCCGTACCTGAATACTGAATCTGTAGGTAATCTCCCGCAGCGCCATCAATTTCAAGCTGTTTCATTCCTACAAATTTACCTATACCATGCGCCTGATGAACAACATAGTCTCCTACATTAAGGTCGCTATAACTCATTATTCTCTGTTGGTTCGATTTCGCTGGTTTCTTAGCTGTTCTTTTACGTGAGCCAAATATTTCTTTGTCTGTAATTAAAGCAACTGAAACGATTGGATATTCAAAACCTTTTGCAAGTTCACCTGCAGTGACAAATACTTCGCCCTTTGCTGGCAGTGATGTAAGTTCTGACTTATATGTTGCCATTATCCCATTAGATGTTAATTCATCTGTTATATGACTCGCCTTCATATTACTTCCCGCAAGAATAATGGTGCAGTATTTAATATTCTTATAGTATTTAACAGCATCAAAAAACAGCTCTGGACTTCCGTGGAACGAGCTTTGCGCTTTAGAATTAATACTACATAGTGATAAGGGTCTATAATCTGGTGACTGATGGGAAATTGCTGAAACTCCAACGATATTCCCTTCAAGCCTACTTATCATAGAATGATACGAGTAAGAATACGCGCCCTTCATTTTTGGAATAGCTTCTCTTTCTATATGATTTTTCACCAGTGATTCTGTAAGTTCCTTGGATGCTTTATACGATTCAGCAATTCTTTTAGGTTCTACCCAGAATATAACTGCATTTTCCATATAATCAGCAATGGTAGGAATTGTATCATAAATCGCAGGGATATACCTATCAAGAGATGGGAAATAAATTCCTTGTTCCAATCGCTCCTTATCCCTAACAAGAATCTCAGACTGTATTTTATTTTTGCTTATTACCTCTATAAGTTTATCACGCTTTTCTTCAGATAAAATTATTTCTCTGGAAGGTGTGATTTCAGCTATGTCAACCTTGTCAAGCGAACGCTGACTGAGTACGTCAAAGACCCTGATAGAATCCACATCCGTATTCCATAACTCAACACGGTAAGCCTCATCACCTGATAATGGGAAAAAGTCTATAATTCCACCTCTAACAGCAAACTGACCTTTACCCTCAACAGATTCCTCTCTGACATATCCCATAGATACAAATTTTTCAACGTAATTTTCAGGCACTTCCTGCCCAACTTCAAACACAAGAGAATTATTTTCATAATCTTCTTTAGGCAGGGTAGGCTGCAATAGTGCGTTTACAGTAGTAACTACAAATGGTGATTTATTTTTAGCAATATAATCAATGGTTTTGATTCTATCACCGGTAATATCCTTGAAAGATGCTTCAACATCATGAAAAATATATTCCTTGTCTGGGAAGTATTCGCCTTCCCCTGACAATTCATTAACATCCTGCAATATTGATTGCGCCATAACACCGTCAGAGCAAACAACAAGCACAGGTCTATCAACCTTTTTCCACACGCAAAAAATAAGGTGTGCGGCCGCCGTCTCCGACACACCTACAACATTAGTAGGCAACACACCTTTTTGAACATAATCAATTAGATTTTTGTACTCCTCCATTCCATCAATAAGACGGGAGAGAATAGTTAAATCATTCATATAAAACTGCCCTTCAAAATTAGTTATACAAATTCATGGCCTTTTCATAACCTGAGGATATAATGGTCTTTACAATATCAGGCATAATTTTTGCTATTTCAACGAACTGTCTTGTTTCTTCCTTGCTAATTTTACCAAGAACGAAATCTACCATATCGCCATTCTCTTTTGCTGAAATACCAACCCTAACACGTATAAAATTCTCTGTCTTAAGTTGATATATAATGTTTTTGATCCCATTGTGACCTGCGGAGCTACCATTAGGGCGAATTCGGAGCTTTCCAACAGCAAGAGCTGCTTCGTCATACAGTATAATTATATTCTCTGACGGAATCTTATAGTATTGTGCTATCTCACGAATAGATTCTCCGCTAAGATTCATATAGGTCTGTGGTTTTGCAAGTACAACTCTTTCTCCTGCAATCTCACCTTCACCAATAAGAGCCTTATGCTTAACTTTTTTTACTTTAATGTCATAATACGCTGCAACAGCGTCTAGCATTTCAAAGCCTACATTATGACGAGTATTAACATATTTTAAGCCTGGATTGCCAAGGCCAGCTATTAAGTACATAAATAAATATTCCTTTCTTAATCAGTCCCCTAGAATTACAGTAAATGGACCGTCATTCTCAAGACTAACCATCATATATTCTCCAAAAACCCCATGCTGAACCGACTTGAATTTATCCTGTGCATATCCTAAAAAGTATTCATATAATTCTTCTGCCATAGCAGGTGGTGCAGCCTTTGAGAAACTTGGACGATTTTTCTTACAATCTGCATACAACGTAAATTGTGATACTACTAATATTTCACCCTCTACATCACCAATTGAAAGATTAGTCTTTCCTTCCTCGTCCTCAAAAAGACGAAGTTTGCTTATTTTATCAACATATTTCTCTACAAGTTCTTTTGTGTCCTCTCCGCCAATGCCAAGGAGAACAAGATAACCCTTGCCGATTTTGCCTACAACTTCATCATTTACAGAAACGCTTGCTCCTATTACTCTCTGCAAAACTATTTTCATTTTGCTTTATCTTCCTTTCAACTGTAATGCTTCTTCACGTTATTAATATGCTCAAGCATTTCTTCTGTTACATATTTAGGCGCAACAATTCTCATCTTATCACCGAAGCTGAATACCCAGGCAAAAAACTGCGGACTTACCGCCACTCGTACAGTTATCCTAAATGTATCGTTATCTACCGAAGAAATTGTTACTTCATTACCAAATCTATCAATAATAACACCAGCAAGACTATTATCGCAAACTAGTGTCACACTATCTTCCTTACCATTGAACATACCAAACATTTTCTTTGAATAAGCTCCCATATCAAAGGATTTGAACCGCTCAAATCCAGCTCTCTTTTCATTGGTAAGACGGATGCTGAGCATCTTATCAACTCTGAAGTGTTTGATTATTTCGGCTTGTTCATCATAACCTATCAGATAATAGCTCTCATCATCCCAACAAAGCGCCCACGGGCTGATTTTGTAGTCTTCTCCGCTCTTTCTTAATAATCTTTCTTTGCTTGGTAGCCATGTAGAATATTTAAAAAGTATAGAAGAATCCTCACCAATAGCATGGTAAATCTCGTCTATTGTATAATATATACTTTCGTTAGCGTTTTTTATGCGATTAGCAACATACACCTGTCTATGTAGCTCCCTTGCTCCGTATGAGCTTGCAAGACCTTCAATTTTTTTAATAAGCTCGTTGCTCTTTTTATGAGTAATAAATTTTGAGGATTGAACCGCATCAACTAAAATTTTCAGTTCAGGAAGTTCAAAATCTCTGGACGCAACATAATATCCATGGGTTTTATCTCTGCGCGAGACAATATCCACACCAAAATAACGCAGAACCTCTATATCATCATATAAACTCTTTCTTTCAGCAGTAATCCCATACTCGCCTAGGGCTTCTATGATCTGAGCGATAGTCATTGGATGCTCTTCATCAGTTCTATCATTTAATATTCTCATCAAAAACAATATTTTAGCTTTCTGATTTGGTCCTTTTGGCATAATTAATCACCCTGTTATTTCTTCTTGATAGCCTTCCAATACTCTTCTATACCTTGCTCAAATTTGTTCTTTTGCGGCGTATAGTAGCATGCGTTTTTAAGAAGGTCAGGTAAGTATTGTTGCTTAACATAATTGTTTGGAAATGAATGTGGGTACTTATACTCTACAGCCCTGCCAAGATTTTTCGCACCGCTGTAATGTCCATCTCTTAAATGCGAAGGAATATCCCCAAGCTTACCGGAGGATATATCCCCCAAAGCACTATCAATTGCAGTAACAACTGAGTTAGACTTTGGTGCTGTTGCAAGAAGCAAAACGGCCTCTGCGAGAGGGATTCTCGCTTCTGGAAATCCTAGTTGCAGTGCACAGTCTACACAAGATTTAACAATAGTAATTGCCATTGGATAGGCAAGTCCTATATCCTCTGCCGCTATAACCATAAGTCTGCGACAAATTGACGGTAAATCTCCTGCTGAAACTAATCGAGCAAGATAGTGCATAGCAGCATCAGGGTCACTACCTCTGATGGACTTTTGAAATGAACTAAGTATATCATAATGGTTATCGCCCATTTTGTCATAATTCATTGCCTGTTTCTGGCTTGCTTGCTGGGCAACGTCAATTGATAAATGAATTTCACCATCTTTAGGCATTGTATTTACAGCCGCTATTTCAAGAGCATTGATGCCTCTTCTTACATCACCGTTTGACATTCTTGAAAAATGCTCCAACGAATCATTGTCAACATTTATCTTAACCCCTAGCTTTTCTTCAAGGATACCTATGCCTCTTATAAGTGCGGCTTTGATATCATCTGCATCAATTGGCTTGAACTCAAAAACCGTGCTTCGACTAAGAATAGCATTATACACATAGAAATATGGATTTTCTGTTGTACTTGCGATAAGAGTTATATCACCATTTTCTATAAATTCTAATAGTGATTGCTGTTGCTTTTTATTAAAGTTTTGGATTTCATCCAAATACAAAAGAATCCCATTTTCAGTACCAAAACCACCTATCTCTGATATTATTGCTTTTATATCCGAAACAGACGCAGTAGTTGCATTAAGTTTGTAAAATCTCTTATTCGTAGATCTGGCAGCAATATTAGCTATAGTAGTCTTCCCCGTACCAGACGGTCCGTAAAAAATCATATTAGAAAGATTGCCACTTTCAATCATTCGCCTTAACAATCTGTCATTGCCAATAATATGCTTTTGTCCCACTACATCATCAAGCGTAGCAGGTCTTATTTCATCAGCTAATGGCTTTGGCATGGTAGTTCACATCCTTATAATTACTTGCTTGACTGTGAATCAAGAAGCTTCTGCTTTTCTTTCCAGAGTTTTCTAGAAAGGTCAACATAGTACTCGTGAGGATTTTCAAATCTCTTAACTTCATCCCAAAGAGTGTCAACCTGCTGTTTACAAAAAACTTTAATCTCCTCAAGGGATGGGCAAGTATAGACGCATTTGCCTTTACTAAAAATTTTCTTCATAAGGGGTTTTGCCACATAATCAGTAACAAGCTGCTTCTTCCATGTATACTCAGGATCAAAAAGTTCATAAGGTTTACTTGAATTAATTTTTTCACCGTGAAGTGTTACAACATCGGCGATAGCCTTGCCTGTTGATTTTGAGAACAATCTATATACTGACTTAAAGCATGGAGTTGTTATCTTGCCTACATTCTCGCTAAGCTTAATCTTAGGGATGATTTTTCCATTTTTTTCAATGGCAGCAAGCTTATATACACCGCCAAATACAGGTTCAGAACGAGAGGTAATAAGTCTTTCACCTACGCCAAATGAATCTACATATGCGCCCTGTGTAAGAATGTCTCTTATAATAAACTCATCAAGTGAGTTTGAAATGCATATCTGGCAATCCTTCATATCATTTTCATCAAAAATTGCCCTTACCCTCTTGGTAAGATATGTTATATCACCACTATCAATACGGATTCCCTTAAGCCTTTTTCCCATAGGCAACAAAACTTCCTTATGGATACGAATAGCATTAGGAAGACCGCTCTTAAGAACATTATATGTGTCAATAAGAAGTGTACAGTTGTCCGGATAAGTTCTTGCATATGCCTCAAACGCCTCATATTCGGAATCAAAAAGCTGTACCCAGCTATGAGCCATTGTTCCCAATGCAGGGATTTTGTGTACTTTATCTGAGATTGTGCAAGCAGTACCGACACAACCACCAATATATGCAGCTCTAGCACCATAAATAGCACCATCATAGCCCTGCGCTCTTCTCGAACCAAATTCCATTACGGGGCGACCCTGAGCTGCTCGGACAATTCTGTTTGCCTTTGTAGCAATAAGGCTTTGATGGTTAATAGTAAGAAGAACCATTGTTTCTACAAACTGTGCCTGTATAACTGGACCTCTTACAGTAACAAGAGGCTCATTAGGGAACACAGGAGTTCCTTCCTCAACAGCCCATACATCACATTCAAATTTAAAATCAGCAAGATATTCAAGAAACTTTTCTGAAAAAATGCCTTTACCGCGGAGATATTCGATATCTTCAGAGGTAAAGCTCAAATGCTTAAGATATTCGACAAGCTGCTCAACACCAGCCATTATTGCAAAGCCACCAGCATCAGGAACTTTGCGAAAATACATATCAAAATAGGCAATTGTATCTTCCTTACCATTTTCCATATAACCATTAGCCATAGTTATCTCATAGAAATCGGTAAGCATTGTTAAATTATCTATCATAAGTGCGCACCTCCATTGTTTAATATATAATAACACAGAAGCCTTGTGTTTTCAAACCTTTTATTGCATTTTGTGCAAATTTATGGTAAAATATTAATAATTAAGGAGTGATACCATATGACAAACGAAGAATTAGGCAAAATTCAAAGGTTAATGAAAAAGGTTTTTCTTATAAGTGCCGGGCTCTACGGTTTATTTGTATTCTGTGTTATATTTTTATTTAAAAACATTCTAACTGATACGCAAAAAGTCTTGATAGTAATATTTGCACCAATGATTGTAGGTTTTATTATTTTATTTATATATAAAATTAAAAATCCACCTGTACTTGACGAAACTTGCGATGATGAATTAGATACCGAATTGTCAGAAACAAAAGAATCAGAGGAATAATTTTTCCAAAAACTCTATTTTACTTATTGACAATTCGCCTCTTAAATGGTATTATATTCGAGTGACTTGCCCAATAGCAACACTCTTATAGGCTCGAGTGGCGGAACTGGCAGACGCATGGGACTTAAAATCCCACGGCCCTTAAAGCCGTACCGGTTCGATTCCGGTCTCGAGCACCAAAAAAGACATTTTTCACCTAGAAAAGTGTCTTTTTTAATAGCTTGATGTAGATCATTCCTCCTCAAAGCAACCTATTGCTTAAATATATGTGCCCGTAGCTCAGCTGGATAGAGTGTCAGACTCCGACTCTGAAGGTCGTGCGTTCGAATCGCATCGGGCATACCAAAAAAATCCCCATTCAAAAGAATGGGGATTTTTTTATATTAAAACTTAACTATTTAATGTTAAGAACACCATCTACGATAGTAACTTCTGCTTCAAGAATTTCTGAAAAGAAATCTACTGGAACATAAGTAAGGTCATTAATAAGCTGTGGAGCAGCTGAAAGTGTAGCAGGCATCATTTTTGCCTTGTTATACCTATTTTCACCAATCTTAAAGTTAACACCCATTGGAACTGTGCCAACTGCTACTGCGAATAACTGATTATCCCAAGCAACCTCGTAACCTAAAGTTTCACTGATTGCTCTTACATGAACAAGTGTTGTTTCGCCATCTATAACCTTTGTTGTAATTTCCTTGCCATTTACAACAACCTTATCCAGATTAGTAACCTTTTCTTCTGCTACTTCTGCAGCGGAGTTAAGAACTACAATACTATCAGCATTACCCTGTGCAGGAATACTGAATGTAAGAATTGATGTTGAAAAGAGAATTGTATCTCCAGCCTTAACTTCTGCAACCTTTTCACCATTAAGTTTAGTAACTATTGTTTCAGGTGTAACTCTAACGATGTACTGACCATCAGCGCTTGTAATAAGTGTAAATCCTTCTCCAGTTGCTATTTTTGCTACTTCTGCATAGATTGGGAACAATGGCTGTTCAGCTTCTGATATCATCACAACATAACCATAGCTCTGTGGTGGGATGCTTCTTGTTTCCATAGCACTTGCTATAACTCTGATTTTGCTGTTTTCCTTAACATCAGCAAGCGTAATAACCTGCATCTTTTCATTGATAATTATTGTGTTTTCATCTGTATTGATTGCAAAGTTTGAATCATTGTCAATAATGATTCTACCTTCTTCGACGCCTGCAATTGTACCATCAATTATCTGCTTGTCTGTTATTGGTGAGAACACTGCCGGTCTTTCGTCTAATTCATTGATAGCCATAATGTCACCCTGAATAATAGACAGTGAACCATCACCAATTTCTTCCGCAAATGATACAACTGATGTAAGCAGAATTGCTGCAATTGTTAGAATTAATAAGAATTTCTTCATTTTATTTTTCTCCTTATTGCATTATTGCTAGTCAGATACAATTGATGTAAGTAGACTTGATAACTCTGTCTGTGATACACCAAGAGTATCTACTGTGTAACCAACTTCATTATGAATCATATATGCCTTATAGGAATCGTCATTTTTTATTACAATAACATCTTCGCCACTTATATTTGACTTGCTAAATTTGTCATCATTTATGTAGTTAGTGATTGATTCTAGATTTTTCGTGGTATTTACCATTATGTATCCAGTGTCTGACACATATCTGAAATTCCAATCATCAAAGCTAACCAGATCAATTTGGCTTGAATGTGGCGTTTCATTTGTAAATGTATCAGGTATCACAAGCTTTTCTTCCACATTAACACCAAGATAATCATAGTACTCTTCAATTGTCATCTCTTGTGCAAGTGCCATAGTCATTGATACCATGCTGCTACCTTCATCACCAAGACCTTCATCGGTATCAGGAGGAGCCTTTCTCATCATTGATGAGTTATCATCTGTTGTTGATTCATAATTATCAACAACATTTGGATCTTCCTGATTAATTTCAGGTGCTGTTTCATTTGTTTCAGCAGTAACTGTACTCGGCATAACATCATCCGATGCAGCTACACTGTCAGATTCATTCACTGTATTATCAGATACTGTGTTATCAGATACTGTATTATCAGATACTGCAATATCTGCCTTGTCATCTGTCTTATCCTCATAAGTAACGACAGGTTTAGGCGTATTTACAGGGATCTGTTCTACTTCATGATGATTGTACCATGGACCAACTGTTACTGCTACGGCTACGGCGCAAAGACCAACGGCTGCAGTTGTAAAAGCATACTTAAAATCAAAAGATACTTTATGTACATCCTTTTTCATTCCGTAGTTTAGAATATTACTGAGCATCTTTTCCTTCTGAGAGTCGGAGGGTGATAAATGTTCAAATGATTTTAGTAAATTATCTTTATGCATTTTCTCCCACCTCCAATAAGAGCTTTAACTGTTTTCTTGCCGTAACGAGCCTTGTTCTGAGTGTTGACTCATTAACCTTAAGTAAACCTGCGATTTCTGCTGTTGTATAACCCTCATAGTAATGTAAATAAAGGGGCAATTTGAATTTATCTGGTAACTTGAGAACTTCTACAAGCACTCCATCACTCGGATTATTTGATTTGAATTCCGGCTCACTGACATTTTCAATATCTGATCTTTTTGAATGCCACCAATGCTTGAGTAGATTTCTACATTCATTTTTTGCAGTCACAATAAGCCATGCTTTTATATGTTCATCATTCTCAAATGGCTTATCACACTTCATATATTTAATAAATACATTCTGTACTGCATCTTGTGTTTCTTCTACATTCTTAAGCATAAGGGCGCATATCCTATACACCGTATCCGCATACATGCCATATATCCGAGTTATTTCTTCGTTCGTACGCAACTCCGAATAACTCAATTTTTGACACCTCCCAAAAGGCTTTACACTTATAATACAATTATAAAGTGAAAATTGTTGATTTTTTTTACAAAAAATTTTTTACTGATTCATTATACAACATGTTAATCTTTTTTTCAACAACAAAAAAGCCCCTACAAAGGGGCTCAGCGTGTCGATAAGCCTATAGACACGCTGGCAGACTGCGAAAAAGGAAGTTAAATTCGACATACCCGACATCGTCGGCGTACGAGGGTACGGTAGAGGTCGGAAGGGTGAAAGCAAGCAATGGCGTAGGTTTTATCGAAAACCCTACGCCATTATAATTATATATTATTATTTTTTATAGAAAAAGCAAGAGATAAATATTTTCTATTTTGCTTGTGGTTGAACGACTTTTTCGACGGTCTAAGCCCCTACAAAGGGGCTTTAACAAATTAATCAACTGTAACGCCAAGCTCTGTAAGGCGAGCCTGAATCTCATTAACATCAACATCTCTTGGGATAATATTTTTCTTAACTGCTATTGCAGCAGCAATACCTGCCGCCTGTCCCATATTCATACAAATAGGCATAACTCTATAATTTGAATGTGCCTTATGTGTTCCGGAAATATTTCTTCCCGCCAAAAGAAGCCCATCAATCTTAATAGGAACAAGACAACCATAAGGGATTGTATAGCCTGTTGCCTGTTTAAAATGTTTCTGGCAACCTGTTTCGTCAAGACCGCTACCCGAAATATTATGAATATCAAAGTTAAAGTGAGCTTTGGTCACAACCCAATCATCAAAAACACGTGCCTCTGCAATATCCTGTTCGGTAATTGTCTTTACACCCTTAAAATGACGAGTTTCTCTAATACCAATAAATGATGCACTTGTTATAATATAACAATTTTCAAAACCGGGAACAAACTCGTTAAGATATTTAATAATATCATCCATCTGATTTCTGCACGTAAGAGTAGCTTTAGTAAGGTCATTACTATCTGTACCATCCACATTAATTACATTGGTCATATTACAGGTGATAACATCTTTGAGCGGGTTGTTGTAAACCAGAAGATGACCTGCAGGGAATGGTATATGCAATTTTGCAAGTGCCTGAAGCTCGCCTTTTTCGGTTTCATATGTATGTTCAAATCCATGTAGAAGAACCATTCTATTCTTATCAACGCCACCAACCTTAAACATAAGTGTCATTGGCTGCATTTTGCCATCAGTTTCTCTGCCTTTAATATACTCTGCGCCTGCTCTTGCGGCAATATCACCATCACCAGAGCAATCAATAACAACATCTGCCATATATGCAACTCTTCCCTGTTTCGCTTCGCATATAACGCCCTTAATCGTGTCGCCTTCCATAACAGGAGCAACAGCATATGTATAAAGCTTAACATCAACACCTGCTTCTACAAGCATATTAAGCATCTTAGTCTTTAGTTTTTCAGTATTAATAGAACATCTGGTATCACAGTATTCATTACAATCACTTGTCTTATCGAGAATTTCTTCATACAATCCACCTTTGGTATTACCTGTCCAATGGCTCATCATACCAATAGTAGCAACACCACCAACATCACCGGCTGGTTCGATAAGAATTGTTTTTACGCCTTCTCTTGCTGCAGAAAGAGCCGCACCAACACCGGCAGGTCCTGCACCAACGACTATAACGTCTGCAGTCTGTTCAACAGGGGTTGAAAGCTGCTCATTAATCATTTTCATTAATATCACTCCTAATTGTATGTTCACATACATTATATCAATAATAACAAACTATGTATTGTATTTAATTTACTTATTTATTATCAAGATTTTTATATTTTTTTGGTGTAATACCTTCTATGCCTTTAAACACTTTGGAAAAGTATGCAGTATCGCCGTAACCAACCTCATATGCTATTTCAGTAATGGATTTTTCAGTAAAGCGTAGTGCAGTTTTTGCCCTCTCTATTCTTACTTTATTAATGTATTCAGAAATATTAGTGCCGGTACTATTCTTGAAATTACGACTTAAATAGGATGCGTTACAATAACAACTGTTGGCTATAAGCTCCAAAGTAAGCTGAGCTGTATAATTTCGATTTATGAAAGAGATGGCTTGATTAACAATGTGGTTACTATATATTGATTCAGTGAATTGATAATCGGATTCATACAAAAACAATGTAAAAAGTTTTACAAGCATTTCTACCTTCTCTTGTATCCCCTTTGGTTCCCTTATAAGAACTTTCGAAAATAACTCCTGTGCTTTTTTTATGTCAACACCGATATGCTTTGCCTCATCTGCAAGTTGTTTATATTGATTGTCCTCGTCGAAATAAAATTCTCCGATGAACAACACGGTAACTACTTTGTTTTTAAAGTAAATAGGATAAACATATTCTCCCAATCCCATATAACAGCATCCACGATATGGAATGTCTTCACTGCATTTAGCAACAGCACATGCCTTTGCTTTTATGCATCTGGCAAGTCCCAAAGGACTTCTCTTAATAAAATCACAAAAGGGATTATTATGAACAAGATATTTGGACAAAACTTCATTTAACTCTTTATTAAAATGAGTTATTCCATATATATCGTGTATATTTATTCTTACTCCATAACTATCTGAAATTTCCTCTATATATTTAGAAATCATATCAATAGTTTTCATAATAGCACCTCATTTACAGTAATCTTATCACATATAAAATTTCAAGTCAACAAATACATAATAGTTCTAAATACTACAATAATGATTGATATGATACGATGTAAATTTTTGAATATTTTAAATAAAATGTGACATAACCGCCTTTACTTTTGTAAAAATTATATTATAATTTGTATTGAGGTGATATTATGCACGAATTCAAAACTATCCCTGAAGAATTTGTTGTACAATATAAAGATAGAAAAAAGTGGGGAAAAATAGAAGAACTACATACCCATGATTGTTATGAACTCTATTATCTTATTGAGGGTGAATTAATTTTCAATACAGAATCGGAAAGCTACTTAATGAGAAAAGGTTCAATAGCTCTTTTCCCACCAGGCGTATCACATAAATCATATCCTAAAGACGACCCTCACCATAGAAGAATCCTTATATATTTAAAGGAATCCTTTATTAGGGAATTTTTAGAGCTAGATTCCAAATTTATGAAGTGCTTTGACTACGGACACATACAGTTAATGAAGGTTCAACAAAAGCGTTTAGAGTCGTTTCTTGACCAAATTATGAACGAATTCTATCGTGATGATGAAACTCGTAATATGGTTATGGTCAAATCTTTGCTTGGAATTATTATCTGCTATATCAACAGATTCTGTCAGGAAAACAACAAAATCACTACTACATTAGAGGATAGTATTCCATCGGGTAACATATCCAGAGCTGTAAGCCATATTAATAATCACTATGCAAACGATATAACTCTTTCATCAACTGCACAGGCTCTTGGAATCAACCCATCATATTTAAGTCGAAGTTTTAAGGCCGCTATGGACTGTAACTTTTCGGATTATTTGACTAATGTTAGAATAAACAAAGCTATTGTTCTACTATTAAACTCAGACAAAAATATTACTGAGATCGCCTTTGAAGTGGGTTATAACTCAAGCAATCACTTCTGCAAGGCATTTAGACTAGCAATGGGAATATCTCCACTTAGGTATAGAAAAAGGGCTTAAAAAAAACACTGTGACATATTTTGTTATGTCACAGTGTTCTTTTACTTTGCAAGATATTTTCTTTTAGTTGCAAGTCCGCCCCTTATATGCCTTTCCGCTTTGTTCTTTTCCAGTACAGAATGCACTTGCTGCCACATATCCCTATTTATGGTTCTTAGTCGTTCAGACATATCCTTATGTACAGTTGACTTCGATACTCCGAACTTTTTGGCTGCAGAACGAACGGTGCTTTTGTTTTCAACAATATATTCAGCAAGTGTGATTACTCTGTCAGATATATAGTCCCTCAACAAATTCGCCTCCATATATTCTTATATAGAAATATATGAAGGCGATAATTAATATATGTTTATTTTAGACAATCATAATTACAATTCGGGCATAAAGCTAGGCATCAGTTCAAGCTTAAAAAGATTAGCCTTGTGCTTTCTGTCAATAATGTCTTTTTTGTTCTGATCAGCAATCACACCTGTTCTGATATATACATCTAGCTGCGCATATGTGAAACCAAGATTATCTTCATCCGTCATGCCACAAAGACCATCAATAGGGGTTTTATCAACTAGCTCTTTTGGAAGTCCCAAAAGGTGACCAATTTCTTTTACCTCTGTTACAGTCAAGTGTGACATTGGTGAAAAATCGCCAACAGAATCACCATACCTTGTGGAATAGCCCACCCAATCTTCAGAAAGATTGCAGGTATTTGCAACTCTGCCATTACAGCTTTGAGAGACAGTATATAGGGTTGACATTCTGATTCTTGGTGGTAGATTAGTTATTGCCTGCTGTGTAACTTCAAGGTCATTCGGAATATTATCAATTATTCCATCAACTGCATCTTTAATGTTCACAACAAAGTGCTTAATTTGCAAATGATTAACAAGAAGATGTGCCATATCTATATCGTGTTGCTCACCTTGTGGCATTAGAACCCCTATTACTCTATCCTTGCCAAGAGCCTCGACGCACAATGCAGCTGCAATCGAGCTATCCTTACCACCGGATATACCAACAACAGCATTACAACCCTGACCATTCTTATCAAAAAAGTCTCTTATCCAAGCGATGCAATCGTTCTTTACCTTTTCTGCGTTGAACATTTTCTTCTTCTCCTTTTATCTTCTTTGTTATTAATATAATTAACAAAAGGGTTTTTATTCTCCAATAGAATCAAACTGATGTAATATCATTTTTATTAAGTATAAACAGAAAGATAATCAAACAAAATGAGGGCTTCTCAAGTAAACGCCTTTTTTCATTAACTACTAGTATCTTTCTCAATATCTATTGTCTCTTTTGCTATTCATTTTTATTTATTGTACCATATACAAATCATAAAATCAATAAATTGCAAAAACACAAAAAAACACGGCAAAGATTTCTCTTTGCCGTGAATCGTTTAAATTAGTAGACTAATTGACTATCAAATTGGTCAACTTTATTTCTTATGTTTTCCTGTCTTAACTCAAAATCAACGTAACCATCTTCGTTATATGAGCTAGTTGCCTTCAAACATTCTTCGTAAGCCCAGTGGCTCCTTGAAAGATCAGTTATGAAGTAATCCTTAGGAGTTACTGTAAATTCCTCACCGTCTGCATTGATTGCTGTAAGACCAAACTCGCCTCTGCCAATTATGTTATTGAACAAACGACAGAACTGCGCTCTTGTCATTACTGAATTAGGACTGAACTCCGTGCTAGACATACCGTTCATATAACCGTAAGCATATACCTTCTTGATATATTCAAGCTCTTCGCTATTTGCAACGTCAGTAAATGGAACGTCCTTCGTAAGGTTAAGGTTGAGTGCGCAAGCAATCAACTTGGCAACCTGTGCTCGTGTTACGTCTCCTATAGCAACAGGTGTTTCCTCGTCCAAACCACCTTGTTCAACCATGTATGCAAGACCTCTTATAAACCATGTTCCTCTGTATTTTTCGATTGAAGGCGTCACCATGTATCTATTGTTACTAGTTTTACCGCTTTGATCAAGCAAACGCATAAGCATAGTGGAAACTTGTTCAACGCTTACGTTGTCGTCAGGAGCCATTTCGATTCTAACAACAACAGTTTCGTTACCTTCTTCATCAACATTCTTGCTGATCGTTGGCTCGTAACCGAAAATATAAGCATTTGTAACACCGATAAGCTTAATTGAAGTATCTTCTTCCGGCTGTTCTGGTTCTTCCGGAACTTCCGGTTCTTCTTCTACGCCGAATTTTGGGATAATTGTTGCGGTTGTTTCGTCAAATATAACCTGACCATTACCTGAGAGGTATAATGACTTTGCAATTACGTTACCTTTTACTGTGCAGTCACCGTATATTTTCACGTCTGCTTCTGGAGCGTATAACGTTCCGTAGATTGTAACAGGCGAACCAATTTCAATACTCTTCGCATTTGAATATATGCTACCTACGATGTCGATTTTACTATTAACATACATCGTATTGTTCGTATAGATGTTGCCGTGGAATTGTGCCACTCCGCCCATGTAGAACGTACCGCCTACATATAGATTAAGCGACTCTGCAGCGCCAGCTGCATTAACCTTGGGACTTCCTGACGAAATATTAAAATCACTTTTTGCAAAGAAGTTAACAGTTCCGCCACCGATAATCTTAATCTCGGCACTTGCACCGATATAAACGTTATCACATACAACGTTTATATCACCCTTTGTTGTATCAAATGTAAGCGTTCCCCAACCAAGATTGAAATTTGGAAAATAAGTGTCCTTATCAATCGTTGATGGAGCATTCCAGTCAGTGTACTTGTTTGCAATCGTAGGTGCTACTGGAATTTCAGTTGCTTTGAACGGGAACTGCGTTTCATCAAGTGCGATTACCTCACCAGTAATTTTTGCAGGTTCTTCGTACTGATTCAATTGATAATATCTGTAATTTTTGTTGTAAAAAATATTCCCTCTAAAAAAGTTTGTTTGTGTGCCGTATCCGACAACGAAATCACCGTCAGAAACATAACTGTCACCCTCAATGTTCATCGTGCTGGTTCCTGTAATATTGGTTTTTGCGTATACTGCAAGTCTTTCGCTTTTGTTTGTTCCATTAGCAAATACACTAATCGAAACACTGCTAAGCACCATAATTAATGCAAGCGTTGTTGAAAGTAATTTTTTCATTTTAATTTCCCCTTTCGGTGCGTATCTTCATTTTTGGGGTACAAAAAAGACCGCAAAATATCATACGAAATTTGCAGCCTGACAATCATAATTAAATAAGACTCATGGCTTTGCGTCCCACCCTCACGAATGGTTTGCCCTCTAATTGTATTATATTATAACAATGCTTTTTATGTTTGTCAAGCATATTTTAAACATTGTTTTCCAAAATAATAAATATAGGGTTATATATGCAAAAAAAGCTGAGTAGGTATTTCATACCAATAGCAAAGATAACTTCATATACAAATACAAGCAAGAGTCACACCATATGGTGCAACTCTTATCTTTGTATTTGCACCTATTATTTACTTTTTCTTTGTGCGTTAGCACCGTTAAGTACTTCTTCAGTAGTTACTGCTGATTCTAGAAATGTATCCATCCTACCTGAAGGGGCTTTTATGCTGCATTATTAGAATGCTTGAGCCAAATCAGCAATTATATCATCAATATGCTCTGTTCCGATTGAAAGACGAATTGTGTTCGGTTTAATTCCTTGATCAAGTAGTTCATCGGCACTGAGCTGTGAATGTGTTGTGCTTGCTGGATGAATCACAAGTGACTTAACATCGGCAACATTAGCAAGAAGCGAGAAAATCTCTAGCTTATCGATAAAAGTCTTTGCTCTTAGTGCATCGCCCTTGATTTCAAATGTAAAGATCGAACCAGCGCCATTCGGGAAATACTTTTTATACAGCTCGTGGTCAGGATGACTCTCGAGTGAGGGATGATTGACCACTTCAACCTCTGGATGACTAGAAAGGTATTCTACCACCTTTAAAGCATTCTCAACATGGCGTTCTACACGCAGTGATAATGTTTCGAGTCCCTGCAAAAATAAGAAGGAATGAAACGGGCTAACCGTTGCGCCGGTATCTCTGAGCAGTGTTACCCTTATTTTAATTATGAATGCGAGATTTCCTACAGCCTCTGTGAACACTACGCCGTGGTAACTCGGATTTGGTTTTGACAGGCCTGGAAATTTGTCATTTGCCGCCCAATCAAAGTTGCCTGAATCAACAATCACGCCACCGATAACTGTACCGTGCCCGCCTATAAACTTAGTTGCAGAATGAATAACAACATCTGCGCCATGCTCAATCGGGCGGAAAAGATACGGTGTTGCAAAGGTATTGTCAACAATCAACGGAATGCCATTTTTATGAGCGATTTCTGCTAGTGTATCGACATCAACTATGGAGGAGTTCGGATTTCCTAAAGTTTCTATAAAGATTGCCTTTGTATTAGGTCTAATAGCTTCTTCAAAATTTTTAGGATCATTGCCGTCAACAAAGGTAGTCTCGATACCAAAATCAGGAAGCGTGTGTGAGAAAAGATTATAAGAGCCTCCATAAATACGCTTGTCAGATACGATATGATCTCCAGAATGGGCAATATTTTGTATAGCGTAGGTTACCGCTGCCGCACCGGAGGATGTGGCAAGTGCCGCAACACCGCCTTCAAGCGCCGCTATTCTCTGTTCAAAAACATCTGATGTCGGGTTCATCAATCTTGTATAGATGTTGCCGCCTTCGGCAAGACTGAATCTTCCTTCTGCTTGTGCAGAATTGGCAAACACATATGATGAGGTCGCATATATAGGAACTGCTCTTGCGTCGGTTGCGGAATCGGGATTTTCTTGTCCAACATGAAGCTGAAGTGTTTCAAATTTATAGTTTTTACTCATTGTAAATTACCTCTTTCTTTTAATAAAATTTTGTTTAAGTTAGATTGGGTTACTTACAACGGCACATTCGTCCGTTCCTGTAGTTGTGCCTGAGCATTATAAAAATTATCGAATACATAAATGTGCCTCCTTTTATTTATAAGACTAAATTACATCTGTTGATATATATATAATAAATGGTGAGTGATAAAACATATAAACCTAATTATAAGATTGCTCCATATATAATCAAGCTATAATACCGCCGCCTATAACATAATCTCCATCATATAATACGACTGACTGACCTTTTGTAATAGCCCTTTGCGGTGTATCAAATTCAATACGCAGTGTATCTTCATCAAGCTGTTCCACCATCGCGCTTTGTTCCTTTTGACCGTAACGAATTTTTGCTTTAACCTTTATTTTAGAGTCGATTCTATCAAACGGTATAAGATTAATCTGTTTTGCAATAAGTGATTTTGAGTAAAGCTCCCTTTCATTTCCAAGAATAACTTGGTTATCTTCTGGCAATATATCACATACATACATAGGTTCAGAAGACGAAATACCAAGACCTTTGCGTTGCCCTATGGTATACCGTATAATACCTTTATGCGTTCCTAATATATTCCCGTTCTTATTTACAAAGTCTCCAGAAGCGAATTTTTGTCCTGTGTATTGTTCTATAAAACCTGCATAATCTCCGTCACGTACAAAACAAATATCTTGACTGTCACGCTTGTTAGCATTAATAAAGCCGTTTGATTCGGCAATATAGCGAACTTCACTTTTCCTCAGATTGCCGAGCGGAAATAATGTCATTGCTAGTTGCTTTTGTGTCATTGAATACAAGACATAGCTCTGATCCTTAGTTTCATCTTCCGCTTTTTTAAGAAGATATCGTCCGCTTGTTGCATCATTTTCTATTATTGCATAATGCCCCGTCACAACAAAGTCAAAGTCAAGTTGCATAGCACGAAGCATAAGATGTTCAAATTTTATATACCGATTACAGTCGATGCATGGATTCGGTGTTGAACCATTCATATAAGAATTGATGAATCGATCTATAACATTATTCTTGAACTGGTCAGTAAAATTATAAACATAATATGGAATACCTAACCGATAAGCAACACTACGGGCATCCTCGACATCTTCAAGCGAACAACAGGATTTTTCACGGCTGATTTCAACATCTTCATTGTTAAATAGCTTTAGTGTTATACCTGTTAGGTCATACCCTTGTTGTTTCATTAAAAACGCTGCGACGGAGCTGTCAACTCCGCCGCTCATTGCGATTAGAGCTTTTTTGTTCATATATAAATACAGCCTCTCTGCTCTAAGCTATTGGCTAAAATAATATCTATCCATGTCCAAGCTTTTTATCTTTTTTAAGATAGATATATTGCAAGTGCTCAGCTATGCTCATTTGTGTCTCAATTATGAATTAGTACTTTGAACTCGACAGCTGGAAACTGCCATTATACTTAATACTAGTTTTTACTCCGAAAAAAGCGGAGTTGAAAGATATCTATCACCTGTATCAGGGAGCAATACAACGATAACCTTCCCAACATTTTCAGGGCGTTTAGCAATTTCTATTGCCGCCCATGCTGCGGCGCCGGAGGAAATACCGACTAATATACCTTCGCTGCGTGCGATTTCTTTTCCTATCTTGAATGCATCTTCATTTTCGACACGGATTATTTCATCATAAACAGATGTGTTAAGAACGCTCGGAACAAAGCCGGCACCAATACCTTGAATTTTATGTGGACCGCTCTTCCCTTCGGATAAGACTGGGGAGTCAGCCGGCTCGACTGCAACAACCTTTACGTTGGGGTTTTGCGATTTCAGATACTCACCAACACCGGTAATCGTTCCACCGGTACCGACACCTGAAACAAATATATCGACCTTCCCCTCACTCTGACGCCATATTTCAGGTCCTGTTGTTGCTTTGTGAATAGCAGGGTTTGCAGGGTTATCAAATTGTGCTGGAATAAAACTATTTGGAGTAGTCTCGGCAAGCTCATTCGCTTTGGCGATTGCGCCCTTCATACCAAGAGTACCGTCGGTCAAGACAAGCTCTGCTCCATATGCTTTAAGGAGATTTCTCCGCTCTACGCTCATAGTCTCTGGCATTGTAAGAATGATACGGTAGCCCTTTGATGCTGCGACCGCAGCCAGACCAATTCCAGTATTTCCGCTAGTCGGTTCGATAATAACCGAGCCCTGCTGTAGTAACCCTTTTTCTTCAGCATCCTCTACCATCGCTTTTGCAATTCTGTCCTTTACGCTTCCTGCGGGATTAAAGTATTCAAGCTTTGCTATAATTTTTGCTGATAAGTTATTTGATTTCTGGATATTTTCAAGTTCCAGTAAGGGAGTATTACCTATAAGTTCGGTAAAGCTTTTGATAATTTCTGACATTGAATACACAACCTTTCCATAATATAGAGTTTCTTCAATTTATGAGATATATATACGATTACTAGCCACAACATCGTTTATTTAAGACATTATTTATGATTTGATTAGTGCCTAAAATAATATTAATTTGTTTATTCATATCAGCACCTCTTTCTATTCCCTATATATCATATCTGTTAAGTATGATATGAGTATAACCTATAATTGCCAGTTTGTCAATACTAAATATTATTTTTTTATTTTTATATTGAATAATCGCATCCTTCATCAATACACCCGGAGGTTGCCAAATCCTGTAATGTGACAGAATCTACATAGTTATTTATGACAGTATATAGGCCTTCCCAAAAATCAATTGTCGGACATATACTGCGTCGTTCACATTGATTTGAATCGTTTTCCAAGCATGCTACAGGAGCTAAATTGCCCTCAATCACGCGTAGTATTTCTCCAGCGGTATATTTATCAGGAGATTTCGCGAGCTTATATCCTCCTTTTGGCCCACGACTGCTGATCAACAATCCTGATTTAGTTAAATTGGTTACAATTTGTTCCAGATATTTTATCGAAATTCCCTGACGTTCGGAAATATCCTTTATTGAAGTCCATTCGCCGGCGTTGTGCTGGGCTATACCAATCATCATTCTAAGTGCATAACGTCCCTTTGAAGATATTTTCATATAGTAATCACTCCTTTTTTATATCTCTATTATACTATATGAATAATATGAAATCAAGGTGCAAAATGATAGTTCAGTAAAATATGCACTTTTGCGATCTTAGGCAAAACAAAACCACCGTCTATTTTTATCAATAGATGGTAGTTTATTTGGAGAAGCACACGAGTTTAATACAAAATGCACCCGGTAGCCTCGTTCCCGTTTGTTCCGTTTGCTTTGTGCACACCCTCGACTTTTTCCGCTTGCTTCGTGTGCTGGGCGTAAACTGTTCGATTAAACGGAAGTCGTATTAATGAAATATAATTTTTCGGCTGAGTGATTGACAAACTCAAATGTTTGTGATAGACTATATTAAAATTCAATAGATTTCAGGGGAGCTTGTAAGCAGGCTGAGAGGAAGTAATCAACTTCGACCCTTAAACCTGATTTGGGTAATGCCAACGTAGGAAGTAACAATTGCTTTTCAGCGGGAAATACCTTTCAGGTGTTTCCCGCTTTTTAATTTTCATTAATAAATTAGGAGGAATTACAATGAAGTATTACACAACCCAAATGGATGCGGCAAAACAAAACATTATTACAAAAGAAATGAAAATTGTTGCAAAAAAAGAAAACCGTACTCCAGAGGAAATAAGATCACTTATCGCCGATGGAAAGGTTGCAATATGTGCAAATAAGAATCACAAATGTCTTGATGCAAACGGCGTCGGTTCAATGCTGAAAACAAAAATCAATGTTAACCTGGGTGTTTCAAGGGACTGCAAAGACTATAACATTGAAATGCAAAAGGTTATGGAAGCCGTCAACATGGGTGCAGATGCAATAATGGATTTGTCATCTCATGGTGATACAACGGCTTTTAGACGTAAGTTAACAGCAGAATGCCCTGCAATGATAGGTACAGTTCCGGTTTATGATTCAGTAATTCACTATCAGCGTGACCTTGCAACATTGACGGCAAAAGATTTTATCGACGTCGTAAAACTTCACGCACAGGATGGCGTTGACTTTGTAACGCTTCACTGCGGCATTACCCGCAAAACCATAAAGCAGATTAAAACCCACAAAAGAAAGATGAATATAGTTTCAAGGGGAGGCTCGCTTGTTTTTGCGTGGATGTGTATGACAGGAAATGAGAATCCCTTCTATGAGTATTATGATGAAATATTAGATATTTGCAGAGAGTACGATGTTACTGTATCGCTCGGTGACGCTTGTAGACCAGGCTGCCTTTCTGACGCAGGAGATGTGTGTCAGATTGAAGAACTTGTAAGACTCGGAGAATTGACAAAGCGTGCCTGGGCAAAAAATGTTCAGGTTATCGTCGAAGGCCCCGGACATGTTCCACTTGACCAGATAGAGGCAAATATGAAGATTCAACAGACAATTTGCATGGGCGCACCGTTCTATGTCCTCGGTCCTCTTGTAACCGATATAGCTCCGGGATATGATCATATCACTTCCGCTATTGGCGGCGCACTAGCAGCGGCAGCAGGCGCGGCCTTTCTTTGCTATGTTACGCCCGCGGAGCATCTTGCTTTACCGAATCTTGACGATGTTAAGCAAGGCATAATTGCAAGTAAAATCGCAGCTCACGCGGCAGATATCGCAAAGCATATCCCTGGTGCAAGAGAAATTGATGACAAGATGGCGGATGCTCGGCGTAATCTTGACTGGGAAGCTCAATGGAAATGTGCTATTGACCCCGATACCGCAAAGGCGATAAGAGCAGACAGAAGTCCGGAGCACGACGACACCTGCTCTATGTGCGGGAAATTCTGCGCTGTAAGAAGCATGAACAAAGCTCTGAACGGCGAATATATTGATATTCTGTGATATAAAGAGGTGAAAAATATGTTTAAAAATATACTAGAAAATGTTAGGAACAAATTCCCGCTCATTCATAATATTACAAACTATGTTACCGTGAACGACTGCGCCAATATTCTGCTTGCCTGTGGCAGTTCACCTATTATGTCGGATGACTTAGATGATGTTGTAGATATTACTTCAATCTGCGGAGGACTCAATATTAACATCGGAACACTTAACAAAAACACAATTCCTTCAATGTTTGCCGCAGGAAAGAAAGCCAATGAACTATCTCATCCTGTTGTCCTTGACCCAGTTGGCGTCGGTGCATCAACACTCAGAACCGAAACCGCCAAAAATCTCCTAAAAGAAATTAAGTTTTCAGTTATCAAGGGAAATATATCGGAGATTAAAACACTTGCTTTCGGTTCAGGAACGACCAAAGGCGTTGACGCCGATGTAGCAGATACAGTGACATCAGAAACCTTACCCGGAGTTGTGGCATTTGCGAAGAAGTTTGCAAAAGAAACCGGAGCGGTAATTGTTATCACCGGTGCTACTGATATAATTACTGACAGTGCTAAAGCAATTGCCGTTAGAAACGGCCATCCTATGATGTCAAAAATCACTGGAACAGGCTGTATGCTGAGTGCTTTGATTGCCGCATTTGTTGCATCTAACAGTGATAATATCTATGAAGCAACGGTTACCGCTGTTTGCGTTATGGGGCTTTGCGGAGAAAAAGCCTTTGCCCGTATGAAGAAAGAAGACGGCAATGCAAGCTTCAGAAATTATCTGATTGACTCTGTATATAACCTGGACGGCGAATCCCTTGAAAGAGGTGCAAAATATGAAATATACTAAAGAGTATATGCGGCTTTATGCTGTAACAGACCGCGCATGGCTTAATGGCAGAACACTTGCTATGCAGGTGGAAGAAGCCTTAAAAGGCGGTGTTACCTGCGTTCAGCTTAGGGAAAAGGAATTAAGTGACGATGACTATCTGAAAGAAGCTTTTACAATAAAGGCACTTTGCAAAAAATACTCAGTTCCGTTTTTTATCAATGACAATGTGGGTATTGCCATAAAATGCGGTGCTGACGGCGTTCATGTCGGACAGCATGATATGGCGACAAGTAATGTCCGGGCAAAAATTGGAGAAAAGATGATACTTGGAGTTTCAGCTCAGACTGTCAAACAAGCGGTTGAAGCCGAAAGAAACGGAGCGGATTATCTTGGCGTAGGGGCGGTATTTTCTACCTCAACAAAGCTTGATGCCGACTCGGTAAGCCATGCAACATTAAGAGCAATCTGCGATGCAGTTTCAATTCCTGTTGTTGCAATCGGAGGTATCGGTAAATCTAATATTATGGAGCTTGCATGTACAGGCGTTGACGGTGTTGCCCTTGTGAGTGCGATATTTGCGAGTGCTGACATTGGAAAAGAATGTCGAGAGTTGCTTAATTTATCCGAAAAGATGGTGAAGATATTAAATTAAACGGTGCAATATTTGACCTTGACGGCACATTGCTTGACTCCATGTATATCTGGGATACCATAGGTTCTGATTACCTTATCTCACGTGGGATTTTACCTGAGCCCAATCTTAACGAAATATTCAAAAAGATGAGCATTGTTCAGGCTGCCGAATACTATCAAAAGGTCTATGGATTAACTGACAACGTTGAGGGTATTGTTGATGGTGTCAATAATATGATTGAGCATCTATATGCTAACGTTGTAAAACTAAAGCCGGGAATACCTGAATTGCTCTGCAAAATGCACGGGAAATGCATAAAAATGTGTGTTGCAACCGCAACAGACAGATATATGGTTGAGGCGGCTCTCAAAAGCAACGGTATAGACAAATACTTTTGTGGCATTCTGACTTGTACGGAAGTAGCTTCCGGAAAAGATTCACCCGAAATATTTGAAAAGGCGCTCAAATTGCTTGGAACATCCAAAGAGGATACCCTCATATTTGAGGATGCGCTACACGCCATCGAAACCGCAAAAAATGCTGGGTTTAAGGTTGCCGGAGTCTATGATAAATCTTCGGATAACGAAACCGATAAAATCAAAGAATTGTGTGATGAATACATCACAGCATACAAGGAATGGAGTGATAAGCGTTTATGAAAAAAGTACTGACAATAGCCGGCTCGGATTCAAGCGGTGGCGCAGGAATACAAGCCGATATAAAAACCATCACAGTACACAAAATGTATGCGATGAGTGCCATTACAGCGCTAACAGCGCAAAATACCACAGGCGTTTACGGCATCATGGAGGCTTCACCTAAATTTGTCGGACAGCAAATCGACTGTATTTTTAACGATATTAGGCCCGATGCTGTTAAAATCGGAATGGTATCAAGTAGCAAGATTATTGAAGTGATTGCTGAAAAGCTCAAGCAATATAAAGCCGAAAACATTGTGGTTGATCCTGTTATGGTTTCGACAAGCGGTTCAAGGCTATTGTCAGACAATGCCATGACAGCGCTGATTAATACGCTTTTGCCACTTGGCACGGTAATAACGCCAAACATTCCGGAAGCAGAAGTATTAAGCGAAATTAAAATAAAAGATGAAAATGATATGATTACAGCAGCAAAGAATATTTCAAAAAGTGTGAACTGCAAAATTCTTGTAAAAGGCGGACATCTTGTAAGTGATGCAATAGACATGCTTTATGACAACGGCAATATTCATTGGTTTAAATCCAAACGAATCAACACCAACAATACTCACGGGACAGGATGCACGTTATCATCTGCAATAGCTTGCAACCTTGCTGACGGTAAAAGCTTACCCGAAAGCATACAAAATGCAAAGGACTTTTTGTCAGGTGCTTTAGCTGCCAGACTTGATCTTGGTAAAGGCAATGGTCCAATGAACCATATGTATCGGTTATAACGCAAACACCTCCGCCGCATTTTGAAGAAGTCCAGTAAAAACGGACAATAGAAAAAACAACCCCCTTTATGGTAGAATAAAAATAACTACTGTAAAGGGGCTTTTGTATGCCTAGAGAGTATAGACATATCAAGATTTACGAAAAGGAAATATTTGAACTTAGGGAACAGGGGTTAAGTCAACGACAAATTGTAGAAAAGTTGGGTTTTCCATATGAGAAAATGCGCGACTTTTTTAGACGCCACAATCTAAACCAGCGAAAAGCATCTTCCGGTGAAGGGCTAAAACGACAAGGCAGACCGAAAAAAGAAGGCACTTTTAGGATTTTGAGCAAAGTTAAAACCACCATCTATTTTTTATCAATAGATGGTGGTTTATTTGGCGGAGATGGTGGGATTTGAACCCACGTGCCGGGATTACCGACAACACGATTTCCAATCGTGCTCGTTATGACCACTTCGATACATCTCCATATAAAAGCTATGATGAGACACAGCTTTTACAGTATATAACAACTTACGATAAAAATCAAGTGTTTTTTCGAATTTTGGCAACAAAAAATCGCCCTACGGCGATTTTTTTAATAACATATTAATTTAATACAATTTCAGTTGTTGCATAAGGACTGAATGACTCAAAGTCCCAAACAAATGCTTTAATATATTTTGCTCCCGTAGGGATAGAGATGGCATCTGTTGTGAGAGTTTTTGTCGGATCAGCTTCTGTTACAGTTACATCAGCACTACTCTTAATTCCTATGAGCATCTTATCATTGTTATAAATAGCCGTTATAATACGAGCGGTCTTTGACGGCGCATCGCCTGCTACCCAATTAAATGTAGCTGTTGAAGATGCTCCAGCATCTGCAGTGATTGCAAGGCCTTCGATTTCATCCTTTGGAGTTTCTTCTGACTTAGTATAGGTATGAGTAATTTCGATATTGTCCACTAGAACAACATCGTTAGCCGTGAACGCCATACTGCTTACACCATCAGCCATATAATATGAACCTGCTTCACCATTAGCGTACCAGTTCAAATTGTTATCCTCAGACCAAGTTCTATAAGTGTTAGTTACTTTCTTATTATCTATATCGATTGTAAGTACATAATCGATAAACCCACTTATACCACTTCTATCCTGATAAGAACCACTTGTTTTTGTATTGGCATCAATATAGGCGTTTGTGTTTTTTCTAAATCTCGTGGCGCTTGAGGATCTATAAACTTCAGTATAATATACATAGTCACTTAATGAGTTATCAGTATTAAGCCCATCTGAAAGAGGTATCATCCAAACTTTATTATTAGTACTTGCAGGTCTCGCTACACTATATTTGATGGTCAATACACCATGAGTTTTCTTAGGAAAATTGACAAGCAAAGCATCTGTAGCAACCCCCGAGAAAGTATAACCACCAGCACTAAGTATATTAGTAGTGTTATTCGCTGCTGTTCCTACACTTACAACTTCAGATGGAAATGAATCTAAAAATGCTTGACCATTAATTTTAGCATAGCTCAAATTAGTAGTAACGCCATCTTTATAAATTGTTTTAATGGTATTGCTGGCATTAGATGTTACAGTAAATGCTCCTGATTCAAAATCTTCGCTATAAATTGTTTCTGTTACTTCTTCTGCAAAAGCCATAGGAGTAATAACTGTTGCTAAAAGAGAAAAAAGCAACACAATTGAAAGAATCTTTTTCACATTAATTACCTCCAAGCATTATTTGCCATTATTATAATACATGGCTATTATAAAGGCAAGGTAATAAAAGGATAATTCGTGAGTATTATTAAACTATTTTGACATAGAGCAATCTATTATTTTTCAATAATTTCTACAGTAGAAACTGGAGAGAGTTACCTATTTTGTATGGGTCTATACTGACTAAAAGTTTTGTCTGTTAATAATTTCGTTTATTACTTCTCCTGCGATAATCAAGCCGGCTACGGATGGAACAAAGGAAACACTACCTGGTGTTGCTCGCCTGTTAGAATCTTGCGCTTTGCCGACTGGTGTAATTGGCGGTTCAGTCGAATATAGAACCTTTAACTTCTCAACATTTCTCTTTCTAAGCTCCTGGCGCATGACTTTTGCTAATGGACATACTGAGGTGTTATAAACATCATCAATTTTGAGCTGTTTTGGATCAAGTTTGTTGCCTGTACCAAAACAGCTTATAACAGGTATGTTATCCTTTTGAGCTTTTACTATAATTTCAATTTTACCTGTAACTGTATCAATAGCATCTACAATATAATCATACTGTGTAAAGTCAAACTCATTAGAATTTTCCGGCAAGAAAAAAGAGTTACTTGTTATAACATTTGCATCAGGATTAATTGAAAGGATTCTCTCCTTCATAACATCAGTTTTTAATCTGCCAATAGTGTTATGAGTTGCAATAATCTGCCGATTTAGATTGGACAAGGCAACAGTATCGTTATCTATAATTGTAAGCGAACCAACACCACATCTAGCAAACGCCTCTACAACATATCCACCTACTCCGCCTATACCAAAGACTGCAATATGCGACCTAGAAAGTTTATTAAGTCCCTCTTCTCCTATTAACATTTCCGTTCTGAAAAATATCTCTGACATTTACAAACCGCCTTTATTATTAATGTCAGTATTATAACCTTTATTGGCTTAATAGTCAATAAAAAAGCGAGTGGATTTCTCCACTCGCGTACTTCTTAATTAACCGCTAAAGGTTGTAAATTTTTTATATTCCATAATAAGGGTTTAATTGTGCACCCATCAATATACTTGATAGGCTCTGTAAGAATTATTTTCTCAGCGGTTTGAATACCATTAAATATTTTGATGCTTACAAGCATATTGTCCTTATACAATGCAACTATAAAGTCCGCGGTCGCCCCAGCACTTTGAGCATTTTGAATATTAACCGCTGTAATATAACCATCAATAATATCGGTATTAACTACCTGTGCAGTATTTTCCATATTGATATAAACAAATGGAGATTTGCCCTGTGCATTTATTGCCACAAACTTAACTGCATCCGCACTCGTCTGTCCTACACCATCAGCAAGTAGTTTAACATATCCGTCCGTTCCGCTATTCATCTTATAAGTGCCAAGATATGTCCATATCCCACC
>JAQVYH010000008.1 GCA_029004515.1 Eubacteriales bacterium
ATTCATCAGGCATTATAAAAAGCACCTTTCGTTCTGCTTCCTCATAGCCTCCCTCAAAGGTGTGGCTAACTCCAATAAGCTGTGGCTGTGCTACCGCCTGCTGGCTAGGATCTAGAAACTCCGTGTGCATAGTAGTATAGTATTTTTCGCTGTGGGCAATCTTGCCCTTAATGTTTGAAATTAATATTTTATCTTCCATAATAAATTTATTATAACAAATTATCATCCATAGTTCAATGTATATTAAGCCTCTTTCTGTAAAAAATATTATAATAATATGCTTAGGAGTGATTAATATGCAAAGAAGAACGGATTTGGCATTGGAATCAAGAGAGATGTATCGTGCGGAGAATAATCACGAGGTTCCCGGTGTTAAGGTCAAGACAGAGATGGCAGGGAACACCCAGATTACTCGTGTTAAGATTATTAATGATGAGGGTGAAAAGGAGATTGGCAAACCTGTTGGTAGCTATATCACATTGGAATTGCCCCTTGATATAAGAGATAAAGGTGCGGCTTATGAGTTGGCGATTGATCTCCTTTGCACACAGCTTAAAGGCCTTATGAAGGATCGTAGCGGAACCGTCCTTATAGTTGGACTTGGTAACAGGAGTATCACTCCTGACTCCTTAGGGCCAAGGGTGGTAGGGTACTCGTTGGTTACAAGGCATCTTTTTGACCTACTCCCTGATAATAATTATAAGGGGTATGGGTCTGTTTGTGCAATTACTCCTGGCGTTCTTGGGATAACAGGCATTGAAACAGGTGAGATTATAAGAGGTGTTGTAGATAGGGTCAAGCCTGACCTTGTTATAGCTATTGACGCCCTTGCATCCAGAAGAATGGATAGGGTAAATCGAACAATTCAGCTTTCAGACACAGGTATCACTCCCGGATCCGGTGTCGGTAATCACCGAAACGGAATTACTGAGGAGACCCTTGGGGTGCCTGTTATTGCAATAGGTGTGCCAACTGTTGTTGATGCGGCTACAATGGCGAATGATACTATAGATATGATTCTTGATGAGCTGATGGATGGGGCAGATCAGGGTGGCGATTTTTATAAAATGCTACAGGAGCTTGACCGTGATGAAAAGTACTCAATGATTCAAGAGGTTCTCACACCAAAGGGAATGGGCGATTTAATTGTTACACCCAAGGATATCGATGAGGTAGTTGACACCGTTGCTCAGATTATTTCTGGGGGGATTAACCTTGCACTTCACCCATCAATGACCTTAGAGGATTTGGGAAGATATTAATATTTTTGTGTACAAGGGCATATATTTATATGAGTAGGAGGTGATGGGGTGAGAGTATATCGAATAAGGGTAAATAAAAGGAAGCTATATACGATCTGCCTTGCGGTAGTTGTTATGATCGGGATGTTTATCTCAAGTGGTGCTTTTTTGTCATCGGCTTATAGTGATGGCCTTGTTGGGATAATCAGCACAAAGCTTCGATATCCGCAGAGTAGGGAAAGATTAGATTTTGCAAGGGTTATAAATGCCTTGACAGGTTTTGATGTTTCAAACCCCGTTACCATTGTGCAGGATTCTTTCCCTGTTACACATTGGGTCGCCACAAAGGAGATAAAGGGCGCAGCTGTTAATGAGGATGAACCAATGGGCAAAATCACCCAGACGACAATCGAGGCTTCTGCATCATCGGGATATGCATCATATGATAATGTATTTGTGAAAAATAGCACCATCTATTCCATAGATACCAAGGACCTTTTTGAACAGCCACTAAAATATTCACCAAGTGATGATCCGACAGTCTTGATTCTTCATAGCCACGCAACTGAATCATATAAGCCCACAGATGCAAATTATTATAAGCAATCGGACACCGACCGAACACAGGATACAAAGTACAATGTTGTCAGGGTGGGGCAGGAAATGACACAGGTTTTAAAGGAAGCGGGGATAAGCGTTATTCATGATAAAACCCTTCATGACTATCCTGATTATAACAGCTCATACCTAAATAGCCTTAAGACCATCAAGCACTACATAGATAAATATCCGTCAATCCAGGTTGTCATAGATGTGCATCGTGATGCGATGGTGCGAGGAGATAATACCCTTGTTAAGGCTGTGACTCAGGTGGAGGGGCAAAAGGTGGCACAGGTTATGACGGTGTGTGGCAGTGACCTTCTAGGCCTCGAGCATAAGGGCTGGAGGGATAATCTGTCCTTCGCTGTTAAGCTCCAAAACAAGATGAATTCTCTGTATCCTTGCCTTGCAAGACCTATTGATTTTCGTAATGAAAGGTTTAATCAGCATATGACGCCTAACTCTATAATTCTAGAAGTGGGCAGTAACGCTAATTCGTTGGAAGAGGCTATACTAGGCGGTAAATACGCCGCCTCTGCTCTTGCACGACTTTTGTCAGAGTGAGGAAGTATCACCCGTTGGTGTATGAGTGATATATTTATATGGCCTTCATAGCCTTAAACTTTATATGAGCAAGGGAAATGCCTTTTAACTATTTAGATAACATGAAATTTTGCAACCTGTATCTTTTAATGATACAGGTTGATTTTTTGTTTATGCTGTGATATAATTTAATCAAGGTGGTGTATAAAATGATTAATATAAAATTACTTATAGAGGATAAATGGTATCCTTGTGAGAGTAAGGGTGAATTTATTTATAAAGATATCAAGGTTACATTTAATGATGGCAAGCTATGTATAACAGGGGATAAAACGCCTGTTATGCAGATTTGTGCTGAGATGGATAATATATTCTTTAACGATGCTCTTATACTTGGCGACGCATGGGAACGGGGATATAGTGATCTAGAGTGGAAAAAGCCGGACTTTTCAAGAAAGCTCCCTTGGTACTTCTTTGCATATGAGGATAAAAAGACCTACGGTTTTGGTGTTAAGACATTGCCGAACTCTATCTGCTATTGGAATTGTGATGGGGATAAAATCACCCTTACCGCTGATATAAAAAATGGAAATAAGGGACTTGTTTTAGATGGCAAAACCCTTGATGTGTGTCAGGTTATAACAGGTGAATATGAGGGAGATGCATTTGATAGTGCAAGGGACTTTTGCTCTAAGCTTTGTGATACCCCAAGAAATTGCGGACCAATATTTGGTGGGAATGATTGGTACTGTAATTATGGAAATAACTCCTTTGAAAAGATTCTAACCCATGCGAGGCGAGTGGCAGAGTGCAGCAGAAATTGTGAGAACAAGCCGTATATGGTGATTGACGATGGTTGGCAGATTTGCCATAACGGAGGTGAGGGGGATGCCTATTTTAATGGCGGACCTTGGAGCTATTGCAATATGAACTTTGGAGATATGAAGGCTATGGCAGACGCAATTGCCGATGTAGGCGTGATACCTGGTATATGGATGCGTCCTTTGTGGACGGCTGAAAAGTTACCAGAGGAATGGGTGCTTAAAAACAACGGAATCAAGGTTACCCTTGACCCATCTGTGCCAGATGTTTTAGAGCAGGTGAAAAGTGATATCAGAACAATCTGCAATTGGGGTTATAAGCTTATAAAACACGACTTTTCTACCTTTGATTATTTTGGCAGATGGGGTTGGCAGATTGACGATGCCTTTTGCGTTACAGAAGGTGAGCCATTTGATAAGACCCTTACCAATGCCCAGATAATAAAAATTTTTTACTATGCTATCCGAGAGGCAGCAGGGGAAGATGTGCTTATAATGGGGTGCAACACCATTGCTCATCTTAGCGCAGGGATCTTTGATATTCAACGAACAGGTGATGATACAAGCGGGTATGAATGGGAACGCACCAAAAAATATGGCACAAATACTCTCGCCTTTAGAATGCTTCATCATAACACCTTTGGATGCGTTGATGCAGATTGTGTTGGCATAACCAGAGCTATCCCTTGGGAGAAGAACAAGCTGTGGCTTGATGTGGTTTCCAAAAGTGGTACTGCCCTCTTTGTATCTATTGCGGATGATGCCTATACAGATGAGGTGCAAAAGGATATTACGTCAGCCTTTGAAAAGATTGATAAGAATACTAAGCCATCAAAACCTCTTGATTGGATGGAAACTCTTATGCCGACTAAATGGCAGAGTGTATATGGAATAGACGAATATAATTGGTAATGTAGGGATGTTAAAAATGCACAGAACGCATAAAGACAGATAAAAAATTTTGCTTGTGCTGGCTTTTAAAGTTAAGCTATTAGCGTAGGAAACTGTGATTAAAGCGTATCACAGTTTCCTTTTGTTTTGTCTTTATGCTATGAACAAACTTCGCCTCTCGGTGTATAAACATACACCTTCGGGTATCCAAAAACAAGACTAAAGCCTTGTTTTTGCTCAGTTTCTCCATTCTACACATTTTTACCTATCCCTAAATGCAATGTAAAGAGCGGTCTAAAAACATAAGTTTTTAAACCGCCCCTATTTATTATCCTTTATTCGTTCTGTGCATTTCTATAATACCTATTAGAAGATGTCATCACAATCTACTATACTCAGATTCATCTGTGAGTGCTTTGTATTTCCATACAAAATCCACTTATCTGATGGTGAGAATGTAGGATGAGGGTGTGAGTGATAGTGTCTGCCATCTTTATTTGGGAACTTTGTTGCAGGCGGAACTGTTAGGGAGATATATCCCTCTTTGCCTGTGGCTTTGTTAAAATACGCAAGACTGCTTGTCACGCCATCAACCCACGCATAGGTGTTGATATCCGATACAAATCTTGTGCCTGTCCCGTCACTATGACAATGAGCGTGTCTGCCACTCCATACACATTCCCACTTGTCAGGAGTCTGTGGGTCATGACGCATAACTCCATGGGGAATATCGCAAAGGTATATGCAGGAGCCATCCTTTTGCCAATACTCATGGAAAGGTGTATGCTCAACGCCCATCTCATGTTCGTGGAAATAGATTGGAAAGACAGGCTCTGACTTTGATGGGTCATACATCCAAAGTCTGTGGTCCCAAGAGTGCTTTTCCCCTGTTTCCTCTGATGTCCACCAATCGTGGCAGAAGAGGATTCTGTCGCTCATATCAGGAGCATATTGTACATGAGTGGCCTTGGGGATTGATTTATGTATAATATTGTGTGATTTTTCATCAAGGTCATAGTAGCCGACATACCAATATTTTCCCACACCGCCACTGTATGCTATACGATTGTTTTTGCCGTTGAGGGAAAGATGGTTACTAAAGGATTTAACAGTCTGTCCCTTTGCAATTTCCTGTGGAAATTCAAAGAGATATTCTTCTCTGTCGGGGGTGGTGTCCTCAATATTTACGCCATAGCAAACACCATCTCTTGCATACCAAATCTTACCTCTCTTTTCATCAAGAACGCAAGACTCCACATCAAAGCCCCTTGTGATAAGCGGTCGGACTTCTTCTTTTTCAAAATCCGTAATCCACAGATTCTGCTTTTTATCCTCAGGTGTTGAGGAGAGATATACAAGGAATCTATCATCTAGTGACATGCTGATTGATGTGAAATAAAAATTCTGCTGAATACGATTCTGTGGATTAAATAATTTGTATGAAATTACACCTGTTACTTCGTCCTTTTCAGGTGTTAGAAGCTTACCACCAAGACGGGATTTGATAATACTCATTAATACCACTTCCTTAAATCGATTATTCTTATATTCCTATGTGGTCTACGCTTTTTTAGCATCCCTACACTCTAAAAGTCCATTGTTTGCAGTATATTAATTATCTCCCCTGCTGTTGTATTGGGGAATGCATTCTTCTCTATAATATAATCTGCATAGCCTTTGTACAGGTGGATACGCTGATCATATATTTCATATAACTTTTCAGGTCCGTCCTTAAGAAGGGGTCTCTTTTCTGTATTAATATGCCTTATGATTTCGTCAGGGGTACGATGGATAAAGAACACTATTCCATTTTCTTTGAGGTTTTTCATATTCTCAGCATTAAGAACAACTCCGCCACCAGTTGAAATAATAGTCGGAGCTTCGTTTTGTGCAAGGCGTAGTATCTCTTCCTTTTCAATCTGTCTAAAATACTTCTCGCTCTTTCCCTCAAATATCTGGGCGATTGTCATATTCTCTCTCTTTTCGATCTCGTTATCTACATCCTTTAATGGGATATCAAGAGCGTTGGAGACAATCTTTCCAGCTGTGGACTTTCCGCAGCCAAGCATACCGATCAGGACAATGTGTTTATCCAGCATAACCTTGGTTTGAAGATTTCTGCTAAGGGTCATAAGATTCATAAAGAACTTGCGCTTAAATGGGTTGTTTTTTGCCCATTTGTCAAGAATCTCGTTTTCCCTTTCTACATTTAGGATAGGTGAGCTTGTGCCTTTTTTGCACTTTGATACCTGTCTTGTAAGCTCTTCTCTCCTGTCATAAAGCTGGGATAATTCTTTATCAACCTGGTCGATTTCTTTTCGTACCTGTTTTAAATCCATTATCTGCATTTTCCTTCCATATATAAGTCCAAAAGCGCCAATGCAGTCACCGATTCAACTACCGGTACTGCCCTTTTTACTATGCAAGGGTCGTGACGACCTTTAACTTCAAGGGTTATGTTTTCTTTAGTTTCCAGATTAACGGACTGTTGCTTTTGGGCAATAGATGAAGTAGGCTTGAATGTAAGTATCGCCTTGATTGGCATACCATTTGTTATGCCGCCGCATATGCCGCCACAGTTATTTGTCTTGGTGAGCACCTTGTCGCCCTCATAATACATACTGTCGCTGACTTCGCTTCCAAGGCTCTCGGCAAATTCCATTCCAAGTCCAAATTCCACTGCCTTAACCGCAGGGATTGAAAAATACCAATGTGAAAGGATACTCTCTACACTATCAAAGAATGGCTCTCCGATGCCTACAGGTACGCCTGTAACGGCTACTTCAACACTACCGCCAACAGAGCCTAAATTCATTCTGGCATGGTTTATTTCTTCTTTCATCTGCTCCCCTGCATCGGTATTCAAAACAGGGAAATCCTTATTAATAAGGCTAAAGTCAGGGTTAAGTGGAAATGGATCGTCATATGCCTCGCCTATATTGAAGATATGCCCTCCGACTTTAATCCCCTGCTCACTAAGATACTGTATAGCAAGTGCGCCACCTGCCACAAGGGCGGTTGTGAGTCTGCCCGAAAAATGTCCGCCACCACGATAGTCGTTGTATCCGTGATATTTTGCCTGCGCTGTATAGTCCGAATGATTAGGTCTCATTCTGCTTTTAAGCTGTGCATAATCTCCCGAACGAGTGTTCTCATTGGGGATAAGAATGCATATTGGAGCTCCTGTTGTATATCCTTCAAAAATTCCACTTACAAAACGGATATCATCTGATTCCTTTCTTGGAGTTGAGAAGAGATCATTACCGCCTGCTCGTCTAGCTAGGTTGCTGCGGATAAGGTCATGGTCAACCTTTATACCAGCAGGAAAACCCTCCAGTATAAGACCCACTCCTTCTCCGTGAGATTCACCGAATATTGATATTTTAAGAAGCTTTCCCATCATAGTATTTTACCTCCCAGCTTTTTATAATCCTCCCAGAAGTGAGGGTAGGATTTCTTCACGCTACCGCTATCTTTGATTTCTACATCACCTGTTGTTTTTGTCGCCGCCATTCCAAGAGTCATGGCAATCCTGTGGTCATTACAACTGTCTGCTATGCCACCTCTTAATGCACCTGTACCGTGTATTATCAGTCCATCCTCAAGCTCCTCAATGTCTGCACCGAGGGCGTTAAGCTGTGATGCGGTGGTGTTTAGTCTGTCACTTTCCTTTATTCGCAGGCGTGAGCCATTGATTATGCGAGTATCGCCCTTTGAGAAAACTCCCAGAAGGGAGATGATTGGTACAAGGTCAGGGATTTGCGATGCATCAATAGTTACTCCGCAGGTGTCTGATGGATAAGCTTTTAATAGTCCATCTTTGTATTCTATCTTGCCACCTGCCATACGGATAATATTTACTATCTCCTTGTCACCTTGCATACTCTGCATATCAAGACCATTGCAGGAGATGTCGTTGCCAATTGCACCTGCCACAAGGAAAAATGCCGCCTGTGAAAAGTCTCCCTCGCAAATATAATCGCAAGGGGTGTATTTTTGATTGCCCTTTATATAAAAGCTTTGATAATTGTTGTTTATAATTTCAATACCGAATCTTTTTAGCATCTGTATTGTCAGGTCAATATATCCTTTTGACTCCATAGGTGATGTGATGTGGATGGTATATTCACCATCACATAGTGGCAGAGAGTACAAAAGCCCTGTTATGTATTGGGAGCTGACATTTCCCTCAATGAAGATATCACTCTTTGCAGTGCCACCTGTCATTGTAAGTGGGAGCTTGCCATTATCATTTGTATATTCTATGCCCCACTCATCAAAAAGGCGATAGTACGCATCAAGAGGTCTTTGTCCAAGACGCTCTGAGCCTATATATGTTACATTTTTGCAGCGGATTCCAAGAGGAACAAGAAACCGAAGCGTGGAGCCACTCTCTCTGCAATCGATGATGATATCCTCTGCGTTTTTAAAGATATCCTCGCCATTTATAACAAGTGTTGTGCCATCCTTAGTTATCTTGGCACCAAGGCTTCTCATAGCCTCGATGGTTGCCTCGATATCCTCTGAATAGCCGATATTTGTAATAGTAGATGTTCCCCCAGCAAGAGCCGCACCGATAATTGCTCTGTGTCCTGCGGACTTGGATGGAGGAGGTGTGACTGTGCCTGAAAGTCTAGCACCAGACTTAATCGTTGTGTCCATAGCATCAAGTCCTTTATAAATTTTTAAGATATTGGAAAAGGGCTATTTTGTTAACCTTCATAATAGTAGATTGTCCAATAGCCTTAGGAATAATTATATTTATCATATCTCCCTGTGATTTTTTATCAAGAGAGAATATATTTAGTGCAATGTTTGGGTTTATGGTAAAATGATGAGGTAGTTTATATTTGGAAAGCATAGCTTTGATTAATTCAGGTGTGCCGGGTGATGTTATCCCCATCTGGACACCAATCTTTGCCATAGTGTACATTCCAATTGCTACAGCCTCACCGTGGGTGTAGCGTTTGTAGTTGTAGAATTGCTCAACCACATGACCAAGAGTATGACCAAAGTTAAGGAGCATTCTCTCCCCTGTGTCAAACTGGTCACGCTCGACGATCAGCCTTTTTATATCACAGCAACGATAGACGATTTCCTCATGGTCAAGGTCTTTTTGCCCAAGCATGTTGAATAACTCTATGTCACGGATAACTCCGTATTTAATAACCTCTGCCATACCGTCGTTGTATACTCTTTTTGGCAGGGTTGCAAGCAGGTTTGTATTGATAAATACTGCCTTTGGCTGATAGAATGCACCGACTATGTTCTTTGCCTGTGGCATATCAATTGCTGTCTTACCACCAACAGATGAATCCACCTGCGCAAGAAGCGTGGTTGGCACCTGAATATATGGTACACCTCTCATAAAGGTTGCAGAAGCGTAGCCTGTAAGGTCACCGATTACCCCACCGCCAAAAGCCACAATAAGGTCATCACGAGTTACACCAAGGTTTATAAACTGGTCATAAAGCCAGAAAAGTGATTCCTGTGACTTTGTGCTCTCGCCACTTGGGAGAACAAGCTTTGCTGTTATAGCGCTTGTAAAGAGCTGACCATAATGCTTGTCAACATTTTGGTCAGTAACAAGGACTACCTTCTTGTAGTTTGACATAAATTTTCTGAGTTCATCCAGTGTGTTATCAAAAATAATGTCATAGCTGTTTTTATCAAGATTTACCCTTATTGTTCTCACTTTCAACCAACTCCTTATCCTTTTTTACCTTTGTAAAAATCTCTTTAAGGGTCTGTGTATCGCTATTTTTTAGTGCCTCTTTTATTTTGCTGATGCTTTTTTCAAAATCCTCTGTAACGGCAAGTAACTTGTCCTTATTATCCATAAACAGCTGTGCCCAAAGCTCTGCATTTACCTTTGCAACACGAGTTACATCCTCAAAGCTGCCACCTGTGAAGTGATTGTGCCTTATAAGGAGCGGTGTATCGCACATTGATACCGCAATAACATGGGGAAGCTGACTTGTATAGGCGATTATCTCATCGTGCTGCTGGGGTGTTGTACGGGTAATTGTCCCTGCACCAAGGATGCGCACCATATCTTCTATAATTAAAATCTGGCTTTCGCTTGCCTTGGATGATGGGATAACAATATAGTTTGCACCATTAAAGAGATATTCACTTGCATTGTCAAATCCGCATACCTCTTTGCCTGCCATTGGGTGGCCGCCCACATATACAAAATTTGCTTCTATACTGTCACAAAGGGTTGCAATGGGGGTTTTGATACCTACAACATCTGTGAGGATACTGCCTTTTTTGAAATAATCTTTATAATTATTAATAAAATCTATTGCTCCCTGTGGGTACATGGAGAGGATGGTGACATCTGCCTTTGCGACTGCCTCTTGAGGTGGGAGAATTTCCCCTATAGCACCTGATTCAAGCGCATTTTTTGCAGTCTGCTCATCTATATCATAGCCGATTACACTTATTCCCTCGTAGGAGAGCCTTTTGGCAACCGAGCCACCAATAAGACCAAGACCCATTATGGCAACTGTTAAATTTCTCATATTGTTCGACCTTCTACCTGCGCAATTATTTGAAGCTGTGCCATAAGAGTCTGGAAATCTGCAGGAGTGAGGGATTGCTGACCATCACATTTTGCACATTCTGGACAGTTATGCACCTCGATTATAAGTCCGTCTGCACCTGCTGCCACCGCTGCCTTTGCAAGGGATGGCACCATCCATGCCTTACCGCAGGCGTGGGATGGGTCAATCACTACAGGAAGATGTGAAAGACGTTTGAGGGCAGGCACAGCACCTATATCAAGAGTGTTTCTTGTGTAGGTTTCAAATGTTCTGATGCCTCTCTCACAAAGGATAACATTTGGGTTGCCCTCTGCCATAATATATTCAGCCGACATAAGAAGCTCTTCAATAGTGCTAGATAGCCCCCTCTTAAGAAGGATTGGCTTGTCTGTTCGTCCGCATGCACGAAGCAGGTCAAAGTTCTGCATATTTCGTGCGCCGACCTGTATTATATCAACTCTGTCTGCGTACTTTTCAACCATATTTGCAGATAAAAGCTCTGTTACAATTGGCATGCCTGTCTTGTCCTTGGCATATTCCAAAAGCTCGATGCCCTCTTCCTCAAGTCCCTGGAAGGAATAAGGTGATGAACGAGGCTTGAATGCTCCGCCACGAAGGATCCTCGCTCCTGCATTTTTAACGCCGTTTGCAGTTTCTTCCATCTGCTCCTTGCTTTCAACAGAGCAAGGTCCTGCCATTACAACAACCTGCTCACCGCCGATTTTAACACCACCAACATCAATAACTGTGTTGTCAGGGTGGAATTTACGGTTGCTCTTTTTGAATGGTTCACTAACCTTCATAACCTTGTCTATATAATCGATAGTTGAGATTCGGTCAATGTCAACAGCAGATGTGTCACCTACAAGACCGATAAGAGTGCATTCAACACCCTCTGAAATATTCAGATCAACAGGATACTGCTTAAGAATGGAAATAACCTTATCTTTTTGCTCCTGTGTTGAGTTTGGTTTTAAAATAACTATCATATTTATGCACTCCCTTTAAAGTAAATTACAGTATTATACCATATTTTATCAGTTTGTGCAATTAATATGTGAAAAAATGTTGTTTTTTATATTCGTTGACTTTTGTTCTAACTGGGAATATAATGCATTTAAGAAGTGGCAATTGTTCGGTGGGAAAGGAAGTAGAATAGGAGGAAGTGAATTGAAAACTCGTGGCGTTATTATGCTTGTTATTTCTATTGTATTTACAATTACTATTGGGGCTGCAAACACACCTGATGTAGTGAAGGCTTTGATGGATGAGTCATCCAGTAATATCGTTTACAATGATAATGAAATTAACTTTTTTGACGATAATGATAATCAGCTTTCGGTATACACTCACAACGGACTTACCTATGTGCCTCTTAGATCATTTGAGTAGCAAACAGGCAAGGTGGTTGAATGGGACGAGGCTTCTAATGAAATAAGCATAAATACTAAACAGAATGCAAGTGCAAATAAAGTTTTTGGGAGCTATGTTTATGGCGGAGATTCCCTTCCGAGAGTGTCTATGATTCAGTTGTTGGCAAACCCTGAAAAATATAATAATAAAAATGTAAATGTACAAGGTATTATTTCTGTGGAATTTGAATGTGAAAGATTGTTTTTAACTCGTGAGGATATGATTTATCTTAATATGCCCAACAGCCTTAGTCTTAATCTTCGAACAAGGAATTCCTTAGATACCCCTATAGAAGAGCTTGAAAAGATATCAGGATCGTTTGTAGAGATGGAAGGTACATTTGTATATGAAAATGACTCTGCATACTTGTATGATGTTTCTTATATTTTCTGCAAGCCTGAATATTTATATTAATATACACAAAGAAATGATTACATAATGAGGGTAAGAAATGGCAATTATATTTGCAAATAAGTGACAGTAAACAAAATAGTGTTGTTTTTATTGTTCTATTGCGGTTTGAAGTGGAGGGTGACTAATGAAAAAAGTTATTAAAATTGGATTAATTATACTTGGTGTAATCCTGTTGAGCTTTTTACTGCTGTATTTTTCAGGATTTAATGATACGCCTAAGTATGATAATAAAACTGTACTTGATATCAGAAATAAGACAAATCAACCTATTTCGGGAATGTACTTATCTGTAGTTGTTCCAAGCACATTTACAATGCCAGAAGGGGGCACATATTCTGATGAAGATATCGGTATTCCTGATATAAAACCTCATGAACGTGTCATAGTTGCTTTAGATCAGAAAAAAATCGCAGTTGGGGGTATGAAGTTACAGCTTACTTATAATGATTACAGCGAGATAATTGTGGATGAATTGCACACGGATGAAAGATACGGAGATATTAGCTCTATTCATATAGTTGACATTGGTGATAATGATAATATTAGAACAAAAGAGATTAGGAATTACTTACAACAAAAGCAGGAAGTGTTTTATTATAAACATTATAGCAGAGTAATAGAAATAAACTAACCTTATAAAGCAAAATCAAACACAAGGGTACGGTTCTGTGTGAACACAAGGGGACGGTTCTATGAACACAAGGGGACGGTTCTGTTGGAACACAAAGGGACGGTTCTGTTGTGTTGACGGAAAAGCAGCAAATTGACAAAGGGAACTACGATTATTCGCAGTTCCCTTTTGATTTATAAAAATATTTAGCTGTTAGTTTTGGATAATTCAAAGGTATCTGCTATTTGTGAGAGCCTTGCGCCAAAGCCCTCGGCAGCCTCTTTTGGATATTCCCAAGCTACAATATATGTGTTGCCTTCGTTTTCGTAGGCTTTATACATTATATAGTCACCGTCGGATTCCTTTCCCATAGCAGGAGAGGCGTTAATATCCTCAAAGATATAGTCATCATTTTCTTTTAAAAATTCACTCTGTGCATCGGATAGGGCTTTGTTTTTGTAGGTGTAGATTTCAAGGCTTACATCATCGTTTAACTCGCTGTCCCATTCTTCAACCAGCGCACCGTCAGAATTCTCCTTTTCGTAACGGTAGCCCTCAGCAGGGATATATATGGAGTATCCATCGCCCTTGTGCAGCACGGTGCTGACGATTTCTTCCTGTCCCTCAACTAAAAAAGTTATATCCTTCTTGACCTCTTGATTGGTTACTGTATTATTAGGTTCACCATCGACCTTTTGCGATTCGGGGGTGGGTGGTAATAGTTTATTGCAGGCAGTAAGAAGCAAGGTGCAGATAATCATTGCTACAATTGTTTTTTTCATTTTTCATTCCTCCAATTAAAAGTGGTTTATATAATAAGTATACCATATTTTCGCCGTTGTACAATTATTTATAGAAAAAAATTTAAAGTTAGTGTGTCAGCACCTATTCGCCACTAACACCAATAATGAACATTATTGCAAATAATTATTTGAATTTTACGCTGGATTCTTGACAAATCGGATAGCCTGCTTTACAATTGAGAAGCGATTATACCTTGAGAGGAAATTGATTTTATGATTAAAGTTGGAATTATCGGTTGCGGTGCAATTTATTCTGTACATGCCGATGCTATTAAAACTCTTACAAATGCTTGTCTTGCGGGTGTTTGTGATATGGATTTGGACAGAGCGCAGGCTGCTGCCGAGAAGTATGAATGTGCTTATTACACCGATTATAAAGAGATGATCAAAGAGGTTGATGCGGTGCATCTTTGCTTGCCTCATTATCTGCATGCACCTATTGCTATTGATTGTCTTAAAAGTGGCAAGGCAGTTATTACTGAAAAGCCGATGGCGATTAAGTATAGTGATGCGGTGGAAATGGTAGATGTTTCTAAGCAGACAGGCTCACCTCTCCATGTTATATTTCAGAATAGATTTAATGATGGCTCACTCCTTGTTAAAGGGAGTCTTGATGATGGTCGACTTGGCAAGGTAATATCCGCTCGTGCATTTGTTACATGGCACAGAGAGGCTGACTATTACTCAAGCAATGATTGGAAGGGCACTTGGGATAGAGAAGGCGGCGGCGTTATTATTAATCAGTCAATACATACACTTGACCTTATGCGTTGGTTTGTTGGCAGTGAGATTAAAGATATTGATGCAACTATGAAGAATCGCACAATTCCTGAGATTGAGGTTGAGGACACAGCCGAGGGTATGATCACCTTTGAATGTGGTGCAAAAGCATTTTTCTACGCTACAAATGGCTATGGAAATGATGCTCCTATATGGCTTGAAATTCTTTGCGAAAAAGGCACAGCCCTTCTTACTGCGTCAGACGCTGTTATAACCTTTAATGATGGAAGCTCTATTACAAGCAGTCACAATGCTGATGAAAATGGTGTTGAGGGAAAAGGTTATTGGGGTAATTCTCATAAAATTCAGATTGAGAATTTCTATAACAATCTTGAATCAGGTGAGGAAATATTCATCCCTGTTGAAGAGGCACTTAAAACACAAAAAATGATATGTGATATATATGAGAAAGGAAGAAAAACACTATGAGTAAGTTTATTTTATCGGGTTTTGCAGATGAAATTGATAATGACCTTTCATTACAGATTTCTGAAATGAATCGTCACGGCATTGGCTATATCGAAGCGAGAGGTATCAACGGTAAGAACATCGGTGACTATACTGTTGAAGAAATACTCGAGGTTAAAAAACAGCTTGACGAAGGTGGCATCAAGGTTTCAGCGCTTGGTTCACCATTTGGTAAGATTAACATCAAGGACGATTTTGAACCACATTTTGAAAAGTTCAAGAACGGTGTTGAGCTTGCAAAGGCTCTTGGTACAAAATACATAAGAGCATTCAGCTTCTTCTTTACAGATGACACAAGCCTTGAAGAATACAGAGATGAAGTTATCGCAAGGGTTAAGAAGATGGTTGACTATGCCACAGAGCATGGGATCATTTATCTTCATGAAAACGAAAAGGGTATCTATGGTGATACAGCCGAGAGATGTCTTGATATCTTAAAGACAATTGACTCACCTAACCTTCGTGCAACATTTGACCCTGCTAACTTTGTACAGTGTAAGGAAGATACACTTGAGGCTTATGATATGCTTAAGGATTACATCGAATATATGCACATTAAGGATGCAAGATACTCAGATGATGCTGTTGTCCCTGCAGGTATGGGTGATGGTAATGTAAAGGCTCTCCTTACAAAGCTTAAGGAAGATGGATACGAGGGCTTTGTTTCGCTCGAGCCACATCTTGGTCACTTTGACGGTCTTGATGATCTTGAGCTTGAAGCGGACTTCTCTGATATGGAGCAAGCAGGTCCAAAGACTTTTGCTATTGCAGTTGCAGCTCTTAAGGGGATAATAGAAGAGTTAAAATAAATAATTTGAAGGTGCAAAGCAGATTTGTTTTGCACCTTTTTCCGCAAATTGAAGGGAGAAATGAATTATGAAAAAGTTAGTAGCAGTATTACTTGTTGTTATGATGCTCTTTACACAGGCTTATGCACATGTGGTGGGATATGATCCTTTTTTGTATCCTGAAATGGAAGGGCTAATGCCAATAACTTCTATAAAAATCCTTGCTATTGGTAATAGCTTCAGCGTTGACTCTATGCAGTGGCTTCTTGATATTTTAAACGACCTTGGTGTGAAAGATATTGTTCTTGGTAATCTCTATATCGGTGGTTGTTCACTCCAGACTCATTCACAGAATGCACAGGAAAATGCAGAGAAATATACATACTACAAATGCTCACAGGACACCGATGGTGAGTGGAAAACAGTCGAGGGCAAAAAGTCTATCATGTACGGACTTCAGGACGAAGATTGGGATTATATCTCACTCCAGCAGGCAAGTGGATATTCAGGTATCTCATCATCTTATGAACCATATCTTTCAGAAATTATTAATTATGTTAGGGCTAATTCCCGTGCAAAGCTTATGTGGAATATGACATGGGCATATCAAGGCGACAGCAATCACGGTGACTTTGCCAGATATGGCAAAAGTCAAGATTTGATGTATCGTTCAATCGTAAACGCTGTAGAGGAGCACATTATAGGCAATGGTAATATTGATTACATTATTCCATGCGGCACAGCAGTACAGAATATGCGTACAAGCCTGATGGGTGATACACTCACTCGTGATGGATATCATATGGATATGATTTTTGGCAGATACCTATTAGGTGTTACATGGGCGAAGGTTTTAACAGGTTCTGACCTTATGGGTCTTAAGACAATCCCTGGTGATAATGCTGAAATCTCACCTATTGTCCTTGATATCATCCGCGAGTCCGTAACAAATGCTTATAAAAAACCATTTGAGGTTACAAACTCATTTTATATGGATACAAAGAATAAAACAGACCACGCTAATCGTATTGCAAATTGCTATGTTGATGTAACAGAGCAGGGTGTATATGATGATAAGACAGGTATCTTCGCATTTAACCATAATGGCGCTGTTGCAAGACATGGCATGGATATCGCATACCTTGGTACAAAGGCGGTATCTCTTGATGGTGAGATTTGTGCAAATATCGATGGTAGATTCTTTGTTCCGCAAAGCTTTATTGACTATATGAATGGCAAGTCAGCAACTGCTCTTGAATCTGAAGCATTTGATGTTGATATGGAGATTGAAAATGTCGCAGATGAATGGCAGGGCAAAATCAATCTTACCAACTATCTCACAAGTCTTGATACTAATGGCAAGATTAAGTTCACAAAACCTGAATCCCTTAAGGGAGTAGAGCTTGATATTGAAAACTCAAAGGATAGCATGACATCATCTGTTAGCTTCGATATTCCCAAAATCGCAACCAACGAGAATTATTACAATTTTGCCTTTGATTATACAACTAATGGCAAGAAATATTCCTATGATATAACAAAGGAAATCGCCTTTGCAAACAAGGTTGAAGGTATCAAAATTGACGGTTTGATTGGTGAGGGTGAGTGGGATAGTGCTTATGTAATCACCTGTGATAAGGATAGTCAGGCAACTAATCTTAAGGATTGGGATGGCATAAGTGATATTTCTGCCAAGACATATGTAGCCTGGGATGAGGAAAATTTCTATTTATGCGGGGTTGCACAGGACAATATCTTCACTCCTCCTACAAAGGAGAACTCTCCATGGGATGGTGACAGCATCCAGTTTGCTGTTTTCCATGATAATGGTAATTTCACTTTCACTCCGGGTCGTGCAAGGAGCGACTTCAACGAGCTTGCTATCTCATCGATTGGGGGCAAGGCAAGCGTATATAAGTCAAAAGCACAGACAAAGGAAGCACAGACAGGTGTTATGGAAAATGTAGAAGCAGCAGTTGTTAATAATGCTTCGCAGACCGCTTATGAAGTGGCAATTGCATGGAAAGACCTTTTGGGATATGACTTTGCTCCAAAGGATAATGATGTTTTAGGCTTCTCTCTTCTTTATAATGACAACGATGGTGCAGGCAGAAAAGGTTGGATAGAATATGCCAGCGGTATCGGAGGCGAGAAAAATGCTAATGAGTTTTCACAGCTCTATCTTGCATCTGCAAAGGAAGAATCCGATGAAATCAGCGTGTTTGTTAATGGCAAAAGGCTTACCTTTGATCAGCCACCGGTTCTTGAAAACGACAGAACCCTCGTGCCGTTAAGAGCGATATTTGAAGAGCTTGGTGCGGTAGTTGTGTGGAGCGACCAGTCACAGACTGCTCTTGCAGTTAAGGGTGATATGCAGATAACAGTTAAAATCGGTGCTGATGTTATGACGGCTAATGATAAGGAAATCAATCTCGATGTTCCACCTCAGCTTATAAATGACAGAACCCTCGTTCCGCTTCGTGCCATTGCGCAGGCGTTTGGAAACAATGTTGAGTGGTTGGAAGCAACGCAAACAGTGGTAATTACGGATTGAGATATAATTAAATCTATTGACATTTTTTTTATTGCGTGTTATAATATGAAAAACATATTTTTCGGAGGTTATAAGTTATGAAACACATTCATACATTAGAAACAAAAAATCTTTGCGAAAGCACTAAAAAGGGCGGTTGCGGTGAGTGCCAGACATCATGTCAGTCAGCATGTAAGACAAGCTGTGGTATCGCTAACCAGAAGTGCGAAAACTCAAAAAACTAATAAGGTTGACTGTTTAATACTATTTATTCATACGCTTTTTACAAAAAAGTCTCCTAACGGAGGCTTTTTTTATCTGTTATACATTGGAAAAACATCTATGAAAGGATTATCTATATGATTCATTGTTATAAACTTGGCGGATATAATATAGTTCTTGATTCCTGCTCCGGCTCTGTTCATGTTGTTGATGAACCTGCTTATGATATGATTGAGCAGTTTGAAAGCGTGGAAAAGGAGGAGCTTATCCAAAGCCTCTGCATTAAATATGCCCACCGTGACGATGTTACCTATGAGGAGCTTGTAGAGTGCTATGAGCAGATAATTCAGCTTAAAAATTCAGGAAAACTGTTCTCACCCGATACATTTGAGTCTATGGCAGGTGAACTTAAACAGCGTAGCGTTGGTGTTGTAAAAGCACTTTGCCTGCACATCGCCCATACATGTAACCTTAATTGTTCCTACTGTTTTGCAAGTCAGGGTAAGTATCACGGGGAACGGGCTCTTATGAGTTTTGAGGTTGGTAAGAAAGCCCTTGAGTTCCTGATTGAAAACTCAGGTACACGCCACAATCTTGAGGTTGACTTTTTCGGTGGTGAACCTCTTATGAACTTTGATGTTGTAAAACAGCTTGTCGCATATGCACGCACAAGAGAGAGGGAGTGCAACAAAAACTTTCGCTTTACCCTTACAACAAACGGGATGCTGATTGATGATGATGTAATTGACTTTGCAAATAAAGAGTGCGTTAATGTTGTTTTAAGCCTTGACGGACGAAAGGAAATACACGACCGCTTCCGTGTTGATTATTCAGGCAACGGAAGTTGGGAAAAGATTGTTCCCAAATTCCAGAAACTGGTCAGTGAGCGTAGTAACAAGAATTACTATATGCGAGGCACATTTACTCATGCAAACCCTGATTTTCTTAATGATATAAAGGCTATGCTTAATCTGGGCTTTACGGAGCTGAGTATGGAGCCTGTTGTATGTAGTGATGATGACCCATCGGCACTCACTCCCGACGATATAAAAACTGTAAAGAAGCAATATGAACAGTTGGCTCAGCTTATGCTTGAAAAGGAAAAAGAAGGAAAACCCTTTACTTTCTATCATTATATGCTTGATTTAAAAGATGGTCCGTGTGTATACAAGCGAATTTCAGGTTGTGGTTCAGGCACGGAATATATGGCAGTAACTCCTACAGGGGAGCTTTATCCCTGTCATCAGTTTGTTGGCAAGGAGCAGTTCAGACTTGGAACTCTTGCTGAGGGAATTACTAACCCCTCAGCTCAAAAGCAGTTTGCCGATTGTAATGTATACGCAAAGCCTGAATGCCGTGATTGTTGGGCAAAGCTGTATTGCTCAGGGGGTTGTGCTGCAAATTCATTTAATGCAACCGGCAGTGTAAACGGAATCTATGAAACAGGCTGTGAGTTGTTCCGTAAGAGAATGGAATGTGCAATTATGCTTGAAGTGGCAAAGGCAGAGGTTATATGAAAACTCCCATATGTGATTTTATAAAAGAATATTCAAAGCGTGGTGGGTTGCGGTTGCATATGCCCGGACATAAAGGGATATCAGAGGTTGGCGGTTTTGCTGCGCACTCATTTGATATAACTGAAATCGAGGGTGCGGATGTTTTGTATCAATCGGAGGGCATTATCCGTGATAGTGAAAAAAACGCCGAGCTTCTCTTTGACAGTGAAAGAACTATATATTCAACTGAGGGCTCATCTCTTGCAATAAGAGCTATGCTGCATCTTGTTTTGCTTTATGCACATCATCAAGGGAAAAAACCTGTTGTAGCTACCGGCAGAAATGTTCACAAAACTTTTTTGTCTGCCGCTGCACTGCTTGATTTTGACATCGACTGGTTGTGTGGTGAGGGCGCAGACAGTATTTTGTCTTGCAATATAACTCCTGCATATCTTAAGCAATATTTCAACCGTTGTGAGATGTCACCTGTCGCAGTTTATATAACAAGCCCTGATTATCTGGGTAATATGGTGGACATCGGCGAAATATCAAAGGTTTGCAAAGATCATGGAGCTTTGCTTTTGGTTGATAACGCACACGGGGCATATCTTCGTTTTTTGCCAAAGTCTATTCACCCCATAAACAATGGGGCGGATATGTGCTGTGACTCAGCTCACAAAACCCTTAATGTACTTACGGGAGGCGCATACCTGCATATTTCTCATAATGCACCTTGTCAACTTGTAGATTGGGCAGAGGATTCAATGGCTCTGTTTGCATCAACAAGCCCGTCATATTTGATTTTACAATCACTTGATATGGCTAACCGCACTATGGCGGAGAACTATAAAGAATCACTTGAACATTTTATAAAAAGTGTGGAGTGCATTAAGAATAAGCTTGTGAATACGGGTTATGATTTTGTGGGAGATGAGCAGTTAAAGTTGACACTTGACGCGAAAAAATACGGATATAGCGGAAGAGAATTGTCTGATATACTTAGACGGGCAAACATCGAGTGTGAATTTGCCGATAATGACTATCTAGTTCTTATGCTTACACCAAATATCGGTGAGGTGGGGCTTGAACAGTTATATACTGCGCTTGCGCAAATTCCTAAAAGGCAGAGTATAATGAAAAAATCTCCACTCTTAAATAATCTCCCTCGAAGAGTGATGTCACCACGACAGGCTATGATGTTACCTCGTGAGCGACAGCCCATTGACAGGTGCAAGGGGAAAATTCTTGCAGATGCCTCTGTAAGCTGTCCGCCGGCAGTTCCTGTTGTTATTTGCGGTGAGCTTATTACAGACGATGCTTTGCTATGTATGAAATACTATGGCATTAATGAACTGAGCGTTGTAAAAGATATATAAATAATATTTGAGGTTGTAGTGCAATGCTTTTTAAAAAAGCATTTTGCTGCAGCTTTTTTTATTTTGCCTGTTTGCAAACAGTTTTTCTATCATTATTGCGAATAGAACCACTATAGCAGAGCCTATAAAAACCATTCCGATTGGTGTAGTGTTTAATGGAATATTCATATGGCGTAGAAGCAGAGTGGTGAAAAGGTATGCTATTACGCCTTGAATTAATTTAGTGATGGCAAAAGTGATGGTGCTAAGGCCTGTGGTGGAGATTATCGCATTAACCTGCATTATTATACTTATCCCTGACCATGCAAGAAGAAAGCCAATAAGCGGTAGACTAATTATGGAAAGCTGTGATACCCCTGAGGTGATTTCCACTGCTCCGCATATTAGTCCGTTGGCAGTTGGAGATAGGCGGAAAAGCCCCAGAATAGGAGTTATGGCGGAGATTATCACCGAGAAGAATACTATATTTCCACACACGCTAGCCATTGACTTAATAGAGCTTATAATAGCTGTATGAAATGTAGCTATAGGTGTGCAGGCTCGAAGTGTGACATGGGCTTTACTCTTCTCGGTGGGAATGATCAGCCTTGATATTATGCCTACTCCTATTGCAGACAGGATATGAGCAAGGTAGAGGATAAACCCTGCCCTTTGTGAGCCTAAGAAGCCAACACCTACTGTCCCAAGGATAAAAAGCGGACCTGAGTTGTTGCAAAAGCCAAGCATTCGCTGCGCCTCACCCTTGGTGCATATGCCTTCTGCGTACATATCTGCTACTACCTTGCCACCTATGGGATACCCACATAGCAGACCTGTTATAAAGGCAAAGGAGCAGTTCCTATTCACTCCAAAGAGCCACTCAAAGGGTCTTCCAATAGCCTTTCCTACAAGTTCAGGCAAACCAGAACCCATAAGAATTCTGGAGCACACAAAGAAGGGGAATAGCGCAGGGATAACCCTTCTTATGCAAAGGTCAATCCCCTCATATGCCCCCGATAGGCTTTGGCTTGGCATAAAAATCATTGCAACAACACATATAAAAGCAAGAATAATCAACCGTCCATCTCCGTTCATAAAATCCATTTTCCCACAGTATAATAATATTAAAGTGAGGACGATATTATGAAGTGGAAAATAAAAGAAAAAATAGCTGTTGCAACTTCGATTCCTGATGAGCTGATACTTGATACCTTTCGCGTAGTTATGACAGGGCGAGAGTTAACTGTGGAAAATTTTAAGGGGATTATTGAATACTCTCCTACCCTTATACGCCTTAGGGTAAAAGGGGGTAGGCTTACCCTTGAGGGAAGCGGTATGGAGATAAAGACTGCCTATGATGACGAAATACAGATAGGTGGTAGAATTGCTGGAATAAAGATAGACTAGGGGAGGATATTTCAATGCTTTTTGTAAGACTGCTTGGCTTTTTGCGTGGATATATCACCGTTGAGATAATAGGTCGCTCCCCTCAAAGGCTTATTAATATCTGTGTTGCGAGGGGGATATTTCTGTGGAATATCCGCTGTGTGGGTGAAGGACGGGTTCAAGGTTGTATGAGCATAAACGCCTTTAAGAATATGCCCTCTGCCACTCGAAAGTCTGCCTGTCGTGTTAGGGTTGTTTCTCGTCACGGTCTGCCATTCCTGATCCATCGTCACCGCAGAAGGTATGTTTTCGCCAGTGGGATAATCGCCCTTATTATAATCTGCCATATTTTATCTCTTTTTGTGTGGAAGATTGAGGTTACTGGCAGTGAGGAGATTGACCGAGCTGTGCTTATGGATACTTTATCAAAGAACGGACTTAAGGTAGGGACTCTTGCCTCTAGTGTGGATAATAATGCAATCCGCCGTGGAGTTATGCGTGATATGGAGGAGCTTTCGTGGGTCAGCGTGATGGTTAATGGATCAGGCGCAGAGGTGGAGGTAAGAAAGCGAGTGCCTAAGCCTGATATTATTGAAAAGGGCAAGGCGTACAACCTTGTAGCATCGAGAAATGGCGTTATCACCTCGCTTAATATCTCCCAAGGGGTTACATATGTTGATGTGGGGAATGTTGTTTATAAGGGGCAGATATTGGTTTCAGGTGTTATAGAAACCACTCAGGCAGGGATTCTTACTGTACCGTCATTTGGCACAGTAACAGCTACCACATGGTATGAGGAGACAACTCCTGTTCCTGATAAACAGGAAATCCGCACAAGGACAGGGGATACCAAATCAAAGCACACTCTTGAAATTTTTGGATGGAACATTCCACTTTTTCTCAGCGATAAGATAAGTTTTGAGAACTTTGACAGGGTAAGCAGAGTTAACAAATTATGGAGAAATAGTAAAATTGACTTGCCTTTTTCCTTTCATTATGATAAATTTTATGATATAGAGATAAACTATAAGAAGCTGCCTTTAAAAGAGGGGATTAAGATTGCAAAAAACAATCTCAAAGACAAGATTACTTCAGAGCTTGGCCCCGAGGCAATTGTAAATAATATTACCTATGAGCAATGGGTTGACCAAAAAGGTAAACTCAATCTCACAGCTGTATACGAATGCAGTGAAAACATTGGACAAAAGAAGGAGGCACTTTATGAGCCGTATGGAGAAGACTATGGAAGTGGAGAGGATGGAGGAGATAATTAATATCTTCGGGAACTTTGACGAAAATATTAAGATGCTCGAAAACCACTACTCCGTTGATATTATCCACCGTGGCACGATGCTTAAGGTGGAGGGCGAGGATGTTAATGTTGACAGAACCCTCCGTGTTATCCAGAGCCTTATAGATATTAGTATGCGAGGAGAGGCAATTAACGAGCAGAATCTTCGTTATGTAATCTCCCTTATAGACGAGGGCAAGGACGAAAAACTTGCATCACTTGGTAAGGACTGCATATGCGTTACTGCCAAGGGCAAGCCAATCAAGGCAAAGACCATCGGACAGAAAGCTTATATTGAGATGATTGAGAAGAATACTATCTCCTTTGGTATCGGCCCTGCTGGTACGGGTAAGACATATCTTGCTGTTGCAATGGCTGTTACTGCCTTTCGTAACAAAGAGGTGAATCGTATTATCATCACTCGTCCTGCTGTTGAGGCTGGAGAAAAGCTTGGTTTCCTCCCCGGTGATTTGCAGACCAAGGTTGACCCATATTTAAGACCACTCTACGATGCTCTCTATGATATGCTTGGGGTTGAAACATACCAAAAGTATTTAGAGCGTGGGAATATAGAGGTTGCACCTCTTGCCTATATGAGAGGTCGTACCCTTGATGATTCATTTATTATCCTTGACGAAGCACAGAATACAACCCCTGAACAGATGAAAATGTTCTTAACTCGTATTGGCTTTGGCTCAAGGGCTATTATCACAGGTGATATAACTCAGGTTGACCTGCCATTTGGTAAAAAATCAGGTCTGCGTGAGGTTACCCACGTGCTTAAAAATATCGATGGCATCGCCTTTAACTACTTTGATGAAAAGGATGTTGTAAGACACCCACTTGTGCAGAAGATTGTTAAGGCGTACGAAAAACATCAGAAAGTCAATGACGAAAAGCGTTCTCAAAGGGAAAAGGAAAAAAGCTTTAGATTGAAGATGTGATAAAAAATCATTATTCTATCCCCTGTTTCATAGACTATACAAAAAACATGGACAGGAGGGCAATGTATTATGGAGGCAACAACAACGCTTGCGTATCTCTTTGGTGGGGTAATGATTTATGCGATTATCTGGATTTTCTACAAACCATTAAAAGGGCTTATGCATCTTGCGGTAAGGAGCGCCATTGGTTGTGGCGTGCTTGTGGTATTTAATCTATTTACAGGCATAACCCATATAAGCCTTGGTGTAAATCTAATCACAGCATTTATAACAGGTGTGCTAGGCGTTCCGGGTCTTGCAATGATGATTATACTAAAACAAATGATATGAGGTTATTAAAATGGAAAGCATCAAAATTTTACACACAGGTGATTTGCACCTGACAGATAAAAAGGGCGATGTTCAGGCAAAGGTCTTTTCAAAGATTATATCCATCGCAAAGAGGGAAGCGGTAGATGCCCTTCTTATTGCAGGGGACCTTTTTGACTATGCCTTTGGTGATATGTCCGAAAAGAGCTATATGGCATCTATGCTTTCGCAGATTCCTGATATTCCTGTATTTATGGTAACAGGCAATCATGATAATCTTTCTTTTTATAAGGATATTCAGCTTCCTGAAAACGTACACCTTTTTGGCAACGAGATAGACAAGGTTTCCCTTGGCAAGTGCGATATATATGGTGTTAGCTTCAAGGATAGCAAAAGTGATGAGAGCCTTATTAAAGACTTCCATGTGGAGGACGATAGCAGAATCAATATTCTTCTTATGCATGGTGATTTGGACTCCGTATCAAGTTATAACCCAATCACGCCAAAGGAGCTTGCACAGACAGGGGCAGACTATGTTGCCCTTGGGCATATCCACACAAGCAAGGGCGTTGGCAAGGTGGGTAGCACCTTTTATGCATACTGTGGTACACCACAGGGAAGAGGCTTTGACGAGCTTGGGACAAAGGGTGTGCTACTTGGACAGGTGCATAAAGGCTTTGTGGAGCTTGAGATGGTGCCAACAAGTGAATACACATATGAAGAGATTGAGCTTGACATTTCAGGCCTTGAGGATTATAACCAAATAGCAAAGAGAATAAGGGATAATACAAGTAGCAATAATTATTATAAAATACATCTTATAGGCAATTTTGCAGGTGGATTTAATCTTAATTGTGACCGTATTATAAATCTTCTTGAGGAATATCCTGTAGTTAAGCTTTATGACGAAACAGGCACAGATTATGATATTAATTCCATCAGACAGGAGCAGACATTAAGAGGATTTTTTGTTAATGCTCTTGCAGATGACCCAGAGGCTACAGAGGCGATAAAGCTTGGTCTTATGGCACTTGATGGCAAGGATATAAGTTTAGGTGATGACAAATGATAATTAAAAACATACATATAGACGGTTTTGGCGCCTTAAAGGATAAGGATTATTCCTTTGAGGACGGACTTAATATTATCAGTAGTGATAATGAAACAGGCAAGACTACCATTGCAGAATTTATCCGTGCAATGCTCTATGGTTTTGATGGACGTGCAAGGGATATAAGGGAGAATCCACGCAAACGATACCTCCCCGCCGATGGCGGAGTAATGGGCGGACGAATGGAAGTTAAAGACAGGGAAAGAATATATATTATTCAGCGTAGCTTTGGAAAAACCGCCGCATCGGACAAGCTTTCTGTGACTGATAGTGTTACAGGAAAACAGCTTGATGTTGACCCATCTGCTTTAACAGGACTTGATAGTGAGGAGTTTAGCAAAACTCTTTATATAAAACAGCTTAGCACCAAGGTTGAGGATAGCAAGGACGACCAGATTAGACAGCGCCTTATTAACCTTTGTCAGACAGGTGATGAGGAGCTTTCATATCAGTCCGCTATGGCACGACTTGATGATGCAAACAAACAGCTTATAAGCAGAGGTAAGGGACTTATCCCACAGCTTAACTCACAGCTTGATAAGCTACATCGTGAAAGAGCACTCTCTTTAGGTGCTGATGATGAAAGATTACGCCTTGAAAGACAGCTTGCTGAAGCAAAGGAGCTTCGTGATAAGACAGTAGATGCTCCTGCTCAGGAAAGCCGCGAGGCGCAGTTCTATGAGATGTACGAGAAGTGGCGTAGCGCAAGACAGCAAGAAGAAGAGGAATGCAAGGCAGAACATGACGAGCTTTATGAGAAGGTAAAGAAGGAGCTTTCTGCATCAGTTCGTTGGGCGACTATAAATGCTGTTATTGCGTCCTTATCATTAGCTGGGCTTATATACTTTATGATTAAGGGTTACAGCTTGTATCTTCCAATCCTTTTAACACTTGCCTTTGGTGGTATGTGCCTAAAAAGAATCACAGAACAGAAGGATTTACGAAGCTATCTAACTGAAAATCAACAATACTCTTGCAAAAAGTTTGAAAATGATGTAAAATATAGTGAATGGTTCTGTCAGGAACTGGGAACTGATGATTTTGACATGGTTCTTCCAATGATAAAGGAGTATGGCGACAACCTTCGCTCAAGGGAGAAGTCCTCTCGTGACAAGGCTGTGTCCTCTGCAGAAAGAGTAAAGGAGCTTGAGGGCAAGATTGCCTCTATCAATACTCGCCCTGTTGGTGTGATTGATGACGAGATTGCAAATCTTGAAGAAAAGCTTGGTCTTTATGAAAAGAGAACAGCTCACCTTATCAAGGCAAAGAACGCCCTTGAAAAAGCATTCCACCAGACCGAACAGAACTTTGCTCCATTGATTACAAATTCGGCTTCTCCTATTCTTGAAGGGGTGACCGACGGAGCATATACAAAGCTTTTATCAGATAATATCTACACATTATCAGCTGTTAAAGGTGATGGAAGTGTAGTAAGCGGTGACTATCTCAGCACAGGTTGTTATGACCAGATATATTTTGCGCTGCGAATTGGCATAATAAAGCTTATGGCACCTGATATGCCTATTATCCTTGATGATGCTTTTGCGTACTATGATGACAAAAGGCTAGAAAAGACAATGGCAGTTCTTAAGTCATTGCAAAATCAGATAATTCTATTTTCCTGTCATGGACGGGAGCTAAACTTTAAATAAGGAGTGAAGCGTAATATGAAACCTACATTAGAGAACAGTATTGGTACAATTTCTATCTCCAACGGTGTTATTGCAGGTATCTGCGAGGTAGCACTCAAGGATTGCTATGGCGTTGTGGGTGTTGCTACTTCAAATATTAAAGACAGCATCAAGACATATATGTCAGGTGGTGGCAAAAAGAAGGGTGTTAATATCTCCACAGAAGCTGATGGTATGATTATCGAGATGTATATTGTGGTTAAATATGGTGTTAATCTTCATACCGTTGCCCAGTCTGTTATGAGCACAGTTAAGTATAAGGTTGAAGAATTTACAGACTATAAAGTGAAAAAAGTTTCTGTAAATATCGTAGGCATACTGCTTGATGAGGGAGGTAGTGTCGTTGAAACTGATTGATAGCGCTCTCTTTCGCAGTATGGTCATTTCAGGTGCGGCTAATCTTTCCAACCAGCGAAAGCTTGTTGATGATTTAAACGTTTTTCCTGTTCCTGATGGTGATACAGGTACTAATATGAATATGACATTTTCTGCAGCAGCAGATGCCCTTAATAAGAGTGATGCAGCTACTGTTACAGAGATTGCAGATATAATAGCTAATGCTACAATCCGAGGCGCAAGAGGTAACTCCGGTGTTATACTTTCACAGCTTTTCAGAGGTATTTCCCGTTCGGTTAAGGATAAGGCTGAGATTAATGCAGAGGACCTTGCAAATGCTTTTGCCCTTGGTTCAGCAACTGCATATAAGGCGGTTATGAAGCCTACCGAAGGTACAATACTTACTGTTTCTCGTGAGAGTGCCGAGGATGCAATTAATGTGGCAAAGGAAACAGACGATGTTATCGCTGTTATGGACGCACTTGTTAAGGGAGCAAAAGTTTCCCTTGATAATACCCCTGAGGTTCTCCCTGTCCTTAAGCAGGCGGGCGTTGTAGACTCTGGCGGTATGGGTCTTTATATAATTATTGAGGGATTTCTTCTTGCTATGCAGGGTAGTCCTGTAGTAAAGCTCGAACAGGAAGCTCCTCAGCAGTCCACATCTTCTGCTGCTTCTGCACAGGCAGTTATAAGCACAGAGGATATTCAGTTTGCTTATTGTACAGAGTTCCTTATTAATAATCCTAAAAAAAAGGCAAAGAAGTGCAAGGAGGCATTGAGCCGCCTTGGCGATAGCCTTGTTTTTGTAGAGGATGAAGATATTATTAAGGTTCATGTTCATACAAATAATCCTGGTTTTGCCCTTCAAGAGGCACTTAAGATTGGTGAAATTTCTAATATTAAGATTGAGAATATGAAGCTTCAACATAGTGCAATCCTTTTTGAACAGGAGGGTGCACCTGCTAAAGAAGATATTCCACACAAACAATTTGGTATTGTCTCTGTTGCCACAGGTGAGGGTATTGAAAACCTCTTTACCGAGCTTGGCGTTGACCAGCTTGTTGCAGGTGGACAGAGTATGAATCCCGGTACAGATGATATCTTGGCAGCTTGTGAGAAAATCAATGCTGATGTTATTTTTGTGCTTCCAAATAATAAGAATATTATTATGGCAGCGCAGCAGGCGGCGGAGATTTCACAAACCGAGATTATTGTTATCCCAACCAAGAGTATTCCACAAGGAATAACCGCTGTATTAGGCTTCAGCCCTGATATCTCAAAGGAAGACAACGAGGCATCAATGCTTGAGATGGTTGCAAGCGTTAAGACCTGCTCTGTAACCTTTGCCTCAAGAACAACTAAATTTGACGATCAGGACATCAATGAAGGTGATATCCTTGGTCTTACTGAGGGTAAACTCACCATTGTTGGTAGTGATATCAACGTTGTTGCAAAGGACCTTGTTGCCGAGAACACTCCAGAGGATGGACAGGTGATTACGGTTTATTATGGCGAAGATGTAACAAAAGAAGATGCACAAGCTCTTTCAGATGAGCTTGAAGAAATATATGGCGACTGTGATGTAGTTTGTCAGTATGGCGGACAGCCACTTTACTATTACTTCATTGCTATTGAAGGATGATATAGAGCTAAATTCGCATTCTGCGAGCTAAATGTTCTCAAAGAACGCTAAATTACTTCGTAGCTAAATGTGCTATGCACGCTAAAAAGGCGAATTTAATTTAGCTTTACAAAGTGAAATTTAGCTATGAAGCACAAGCGGAATAATTTAGCTTTGTGTTTACACAAAATTTAGCTAAAGCCAATTCATGACAACGAAGTTGTCAATTAATTATTTATTATAAAGGAGAAAATTATAATGGATGTTAGAAACCCATCAAGTCCATTGGACGCAAAACATTATGATACGGAAAGACTCGCAAAAGAGTATCTTATTACAGACCTCTTCGCACCGGGCGAAGTAAGAATGACATACAGCCACTTTGATAGAATCATTGCTGGTAGTATCGTTCCAACAGACAAAGCTCTTACAATCGAAGCTGCTGATGCACTTCGTGCAGATTTCTTCCTTCAGAGAAGAGAAATGGGCATTATCAATATTGGTGGTGCAGGTAAGATTACAGTTGACGGTACAGTTTATGACCTTAATCCTCGTGATGGTCTTTATATCGGTATGGGCAACAAGGATATTGTCTTTGAATCACTTGATCCAAAGGACCCAGCAAAGTTCTATATGAACTCTTGCCCGGCTCACAAGACATACCCAACAGTGCATATTGACATTACAAAGGCAAAGAAGGTTCCATGTGGCACAGTTGAAGAATGTAACAAGAGAGTTATCAACCAGTACATTCATCCTGAGGTTATGGATTCTTGTCAGCTTTCAATGGGTCTTACCCAGCTTGAGGTTGGTAGCGTTTGGAACACAATGCCTTGTCATACTCACGAAAGAAGAATGGAAGTATATCTTTACTTCAACATGGACCCAGACACATGCGTATTCCATATGATGGGGGAACCAACACAGACAAGACATATTATCATGAGAAATGAGCAGGCAGTTATCTCTCCAAGCTGGTCAATCCACAGCGGTTGCGGTACAAAGAACTATACATTTATCTGGGGTATGTGTGGTGAAAACCAGACATTTACAGATATGGATGGTATTAAGATGACTGACCTTAGATAAGTACATATACAAAGGTAGCGACAATAAGAGAGGAAGATGTTAATTATGTTAAAGAATTTCAGCCTTGAAGGCAAAATTGCGCTTATAACAGGCGCATCATACGGTATCGGCTTTGCAATTGCACAGGCATATGCACAGGCAGGTGCGACAATTGTATTCAACGATATCAAGCAGGAATTTGTTGATAAGGGCATTGAAGCATACAAAGCAGAAGGTATCGACGCTCATGGTTATGTTTGCGATGTAACTGATGAGGATGCTGTTAACGAACTTGTTAAGAAGGTAGAAGAAGAAGTTGGCGTTATTGATATCCTTGTTAACAACGCTGGCATCATTAAGAGAATCCCAATGCATGAAATGACAGCAGCTGAATTCCGTCAGGTTATCGATGTTGACCTTAACGCTCCATTTATCGTATCAAAGGCTGTTATCCCTTCAATGATTAAGAAGGGTCACGGTAAGATTATTAACATCTGCTCAATGATGAGTGAACTTGGTCGTGAAACAGTTTCAGCTTATGCTGCAGCTAAGGGCGGTCTTAAAATGCTCACAAAGAACATTGCTTCTGAATATGGTGAATTCAACATTCAGTGTAACGGTATCGGACCTGGATATATTGCAACTCCACAGACAGCTCCTCTTCGTGAGACGCAGGCTGATGGCTCAAGACATCCATTCGATAGCTTTATTATTGCAAAGACTCCTGCTGCTCGTTGGGGTGAACCTGAGGACCTTGCAGGCCCTGCAATCTTCCTTGCATCAGATGCATCTGACTTTGTAAATGGTCATGTACTCTATGTTGATGGTGGTATCCTTGCTTATATTGGCAAGCAGCCTAAATAATTAATATCTAATTAGAAAAAACGCTCTAGGGCGTTTTTTCTGGTATTTACTATTTGAGAGGAAAAGTAATATTATGAATAGTCTTACACTTAAAGTGTGCTCTGCTGACGGAACAGTAAAGGCAGAAAATACACAGCCTGACAGAGTAATGCTTGTTTTTAATGATGAGTATCAGGATGGCGACTACATAACTTTTGAAGTGGAAAAACCAGATGTTTTCGTTGTTCTTATGTTTGACGATGCTATTGGTGAATCATTCGTTTATATGAAGGGTAACATGGCATCCTTTGAAGTTCCATTTGATGAAAAGAAGGTTTGTTATCAGCCAAAATGCTTTACTGGCAATATGCATCTTATGTCAGCTCGTATTGCGGAGCAGTATGAAGTTGATGTATATAAAAACCTTGCGCTTAATAAATATGACCAACACGGTGAAAGAGACATGTTTCCCCACGCTTCAGCTAATGTTGAAACAAGAGGTGAATCAGTTTTTGCTGCAAAGAATGCTATTAATGGCAACTGTGAAAACCACAGCCACGGCTTCTGGCCATATGAATCTTGGGGAATCAATCGTGACCCTGACGCTGAAATGAAGGTTGAATTTGGCAGAAAGGTAAAGACTGACAAAATCGTTATTTACACTCGTGCAGACTTCCCTCATGATGCTTGGTGGGAGCAGATTACCCTTACATTCTCTGATGGCAGCGCCCTTACCTGTGATCTTGAAAAGAGTGATAAAGGTCATGTCATCACATTTGAGCCTAAAACAATAGAGTGGCTCACATTTGGTAAGCTTATTAAGGCTGATGATCCATCGCCATTCCCTGCACTTAGTCAGCTCGAAGTATATGGCTACGAAGCTTGATTGCGAGGAACAATAAACCGCACTTAACGAACGAACCTCACCTCTCGTAGTATATATAAGTGTATGGATGCGAGGCGTAAATGAATTGCATTTGCAATGCATGAATTGAACCCTGCGGTTTCATGAATTGTGTCTGGCGACACATGAATTGCACCCAGTGCATTAATGGAGAAAATCCTGTGGATTTTCAACCATAATGAATTCCAACGGAATTCAATTCATGGAGCGATAGCGAGAATTCACGGTGATAGCCAATTCATGACAATAATGATTGTCAATTCATTAATGGAGTGAATACATATGTACAAAAGACAACAAAGAGAAATGCTCGCCAAGGATTTGGTGGAGAATCTTAATAGGAATAATTTTGAGGCGTATTATGCCGAGGATAGTGAAAAGGCAAAGGCTCTTGTGTTATCTCTTATTCCAAAGGGTGCTACCATTGGTGTAGGAGGCAGTGCAACGCTTAATGAAACAGGTATTATGTCCGCTATTCAGGATGGAGAGTATCAGTTCATTGATCGCTTCAATCCACCTGAGGGCACGACCATTACAGATGCCCTTAAGGCAGGGCTTACCGCGGATGTGTTCCTATCATCAACTAATGCTGTCACTCGTGATGGTCAGCTTGTAAATGTTGATGGGACAGGCAATCGCGTGGGGGCTATGCTCTATGGACCGGGCAAGGTAATCATAGTCCTTGGTACAAATAAGATCGTTGATAATATTGATGATGCTATAAAGCGTATTAAAAATATCGCGGCGCCTATTAATGCGATGCGACTTCATAGAAACACTCCTTGTACAAAGACGGGCAGATGTATGGATTGCTCATCACCTGAACGTATTTGTAATATGACTACTATCTATTCCAAGTGCCGAAACAAAGGTGATGCAGTAGTTGTAGTTATCCCTGAAGAATTGGGATTCTAATTCAGTTAATATTTTTGAAAGGAAGTTATATATAATGGATAAAGAAAAAGTAATCACCAGAATTACCGATGCAGGTATCGTTGCTGTTGTTCGTGCAACAAGTGGCGAAGATGCAATCAGAATAGCTGAAGCTTGTATCGAAGGCGGAGTTCCTGCTATCGAGCTTACATTCACAGTCCCAATGGCTCATAAGGTTATAGAACAGCTTGCAGCTCGCTATACAAATGGAGAAATCATCCTTGGCGCTGGTACAGTTATGGACCCTGAGACAGCTCGTATTGCGATTCTTTCAGGTGCTGAATATATCGTAAGCCCATACTTCAAGGCTGAAACAGTTAAGCTTTGCAATCGCTATCGTGTTCCTTGTATGCCGGGTGCTATGACAATCAAAGAGGTTGTTGAAGCAATGGAAGCCGGAGCAGATATAGTTAAGATATTCCCAGGTGAAGCATTCGGTCCAAAGATCCTCAAGGCTATCAAAGGCCCAATTCCATATGCAAAGATGATGCCTACAGGTGGCGTTGATGTAAACAATGTTGACGAATGGATCAAAGCCGGCGCAGTAGCAGTAGGTGCAGGTGGTGCCCTTACAGCTGGTGCAAAGACAGGCGATTATGCTGATATTACAGCGAAGGGTAGAGAGTTTGTACAGAAGATTAAAGAAGCCCGCGCTGCTTTATAATTTGGCGGCTAATAAAAATGCACAGACCGCATAAATAATGAATGAGAATTTTAGTTTGTGCTGACTGAAAGTTTATTGAGTCAATGTAGGAAGTTGCGAGATTTCGCAACTTCCTTTTTGGTTCTATATTCTTTATGCTATGAACAAACCTCACCTCTCGGTGTACCCTCGTACACCTTCGGGTCACTCGCTTTGCTCTCTTTCGGTTTGTCCATTCTGCACTATTTTTATGTTGCCTTTAATGGTGCGTAGCCCATTCCATTCGTTCATTCTGCACTATTTTCTCGCAACATTAAGAGTGTTAATGTTAGAAGGAATTGCAAAGGCAATTCCTTTTTTGTTTTCAGTCGTGATAAAATGCACAGAATGCTTAAAGAGATACCGGTTTATTGTTTATCTAAGGAATATATAATAGAAGATTAAGATATTTTAGAAGAGTTGACTATGGTCAGCTCTTTTTTCTTTTAGCGGATTACGTAAAACTTGAGTGCGATTTGCAATCGCAAATTACGTTAAAGAATAATTCTACAAGTTTTACTTTAAAAATTCCTCGACTTCGCTCGGAAAACCTTTTTTTGATGTGAAATGATGTGTTGGGTAATTATACAATTTGTTCATAAGATAAATCTTTTAATAAAGGAGAAATAATATTATGAGTGAAAGCATGGTTTTTTATCAAAGCTTTTATAAAAGCATAAAAAGTTTACCAAGGTCAAGACAGCTTGAGCTTTTTGAGGCGATCATGGATTATGCCTTTGAGGGGGAGATAAATAACGTTAGCAAAACTGTGGAATCTCCCTTGTTTTCTATTATTCCGCAGATTGATGCCAATATCAGAAAGAGAGCAAAAGCATCAATCGCAGGTCAGGCTAGTGCTCAAAAACGCTCTCTTGAAAGAGGGCATAATCCAACAGTAGTTGAAAAAAGTATTAACAATAGTGCTACCAAAGTCCAACCTAATGCAAATAATAATGAGAATGCAAATGCAAATGCAAATGCCGATGTAGATGTTAATGTCAGCGTATCAGAAACGCCTTCAAAAGAAACAACAGCAACGACTAATAGCTATGCAGTTAAATATTATATAAGAACCATTAATCAAAGCCCATCGGATAAGATTATTGAGGCGATTGATGATTTCACAAAGAGGGGTATGTCCCCCCAATGCGTAACATCAATTATGGATTATTGCCGGGATAACAAAAAGACCAATTGGAGCTATATAAAAGCTACTCTTGAAAATTGCTTTGACAAAGGCATCCGCACGCCTGAAGAATACATTAATCATGAAATCAAACGAAGGAAGAAGTCCCAAAGCGGTCAGGGTAATAAGAAGAACAAGAACTTTGAGGAGAGGGAATACAGTCCCACCGAGTTTGATGACTTGTATTTTGAGGAGATGCTCCTTGTATAGGAATAATTTGTCACTTGTGGGAAAATGTCGATTTGCATTGATAAAAAAACTATGGTATACTATACTCGCAAATCCAATAGAGGGTGATAAAGAATGAAAAAGACTATAGCTTTTATGACTATGATTATGATTGTGTTATCGCTATTTAGCGTAAATGCTACTGCACAGGGCAGTGAGATTGTAATGCTTGTTGGCAATCAGCAAATGCTTGTTAATGGTGAGGTAAAGCCTATCAGTACATCAAGTCCTGTTTTGTATCCTTACATATTCGGTGATCGTGTACTTGTGCCACTTCGTGCAGTGAGTGAGGCGTTTGGTGCGCAGGTTGGCTGGGATGGTGCAAACAAGACTGCATCAATCAGTTATAATGGGAATAGCGCATCTATTATTAAGGGTGAAGGACAAATTACCATTAATGGTCAATCGCTTCCTCTTGATGTTAATAGTGAGATTATTTACGGTAGCTTTTTCTTGCCGCTTCGTGTTGTTGCTGAGAATATTCTAGGCAAGCATATTGAATATGTAGTTAATGAGACAGGTGACAGGGTAGTTATTATTACAGACGAGCCACTATCCCAATCGGCTCTTGATACCCTTGCAATCGATGGTGCAAAAAGACTTAACAACGCAGTCGATTCTGATAAAAATGGCCTCTATGATGGCTACTATTATATAAATGGTAGAGCATACAATGTGAAAGAGCATGCTAAAAAACAAGGTGGATTATGCACTGTGGATGGTTGTCCCCTTAAGGATACCGAGGTTGATATTCCAATTATCTCCTTTAATTATAAGCTTACAGGTGACCCTATTATAAAAAGCACAATTGAAGCGGATTTAATGTCCCTTATGGAGCCAATTGAGATAAACGGTCAGACAATTTTAGTACGCAGAGAAGCGGCAGCAGAGGCAAAGCTAATCCTTGATGAAATATCAAAAGGTGGATATAAAATCAATGATGTTCATTCCTTCCGTCTTGCTGAAAAGGACTTTGTATCATCCCTTATGGCAAAGGCTCGTGATCTTGAGGAGGGCATTATGCACACAGCATTCCATCCAAACGGACTTGCCATAGATATTAACCCTGCTCAGAACCCCCTTGTCTATTCCGGTAGTAATGAATATGCCAAAGAGCGTCAGCTTCGCTATTCCCTCACCGACCCACTATCTCCAGAGATTCACTTCAACGGACACATCGTTGCAGAAACATTTAAGAAGCATGGATGGGAATGGGGACTTTGGACAAGCTCATCAGACTATATGCACTTTAGTCTTGGTGAATATTGATGGCGGCTAGTAAAATAGCGCAGACCGCATAATGGGAAATGAATTTATATTTAATTAGTGAAAGGATTTGCTAAAGGCAAATCCTTTTTTACTTTTATTCCCATTATGCTACAAACGAACTTCACCTCTCGGAGTACCTTTGTACACCTTCGGGGCGGTTCACTTCGTTCCCTTTCAGTTCGTTTGTTCTGCACCATTTTCCGTTGCCTTAGTTTGTGCTCACTATTTTCTCGCAACCTTGGGCTAGCAAAAATATCGAGCAAGCAAAGCTTTCATATCGACAAAAAGAATAAAAAATCGTTTTAGTTTAAATTTAAAAGAACCTTGCTCGTATCGGGCAAGGTTCTTTCCGTAATTATTCATTATTCACTATTCATTATTCATTAATTCTATTCTCGAATAGCCATTCGAGAATAGAATTTTATTTTCTGTGTGTGGTAATTCGCCATATATGGACAAGGTAAATATGGTATTATTTCTTTTGTATTGCAAAAAGCCATGATGGGTATTGATAAACTCAATTCCGCCGATAAATTCCTCTTTATTATCTGCACGAACATAGGAGAGTGCTCTGAAAAAGTCCAAAAGAGTCACATCCTCCCTGCCATAGGGGAAGCACATTCTGCAGTATGGGTCCTTAAAGCCTGTGAGGCCGACTTCGTCACCATAATATATACAAGGGATTCCCGGCAAAGTGAATTGAAGAAAAGCTCCAAGCATAAAAAGATACCTGCCCCTGACGTATTCTTCAGTTGTGAGGGTATAGCTTGCATAATCCTCAGGTTTAACATTGCGCTGCACACCAAGTTCATTTATGATTCGTGGTGTATCGTGGGTTGAAAGGCTATTCATAAGGCAATCCAGCACTTGTGGAGGATAATTCTCCGTGATGGACATAATTTCTCTTACAAATGACCTATCATCACCTGTTTTAACAAAATTAATTATAGCTGTGCGCCATGGGTAGTTCATAACGCTGTCAAGCTGTTTGCCAATAAGGTATCTGCGCCTTTCGCCATAGGAAAACTTGTTTGTAGCGTCCTCCCAGACCTCACCTATAATAAAAGCATCCTTGTCATATGACTTGACACTCTCCCTTAATTTATCTATAAACAAATCAGGCAATTCGTCCGCCACATCAAGACGCCATCCGTCAACACCCTTTGCCTGCCAGAAGTTAAGCACACCGGTATCCTTGCCTGTGATATATTCGAGATAATCAGGTGCGGTTTCGTTCACATTAGGGAGATTATCAAAGCCCCACCAACAATCATATCCTTTCTTGTTAAAGGAATACCAATGATAATAAGGTGATTTTTTGCTGTTATATGCGCCAACAGAGTCATAGTGTCCAAACTTATTAAAGTAAATACTATCAGCCCCCGTGTGGCTGAAAACACCATCTAATATAACCTTGATGCCAATATCGTGACACAGCTTCGTAAGAGATTCAAACTCCTCGTTTGTGCCAAAATAGGGGTCAACCATACGATAGTTTCCTGTGCTGTAGCGGTGATTTTCAGGGCTTTCAAAGATTGGGTTGAAGTAAATCATAGTTACCCCAAGCTCTTTGAGGTAACTGAGCTTTTCCATAACGCCTTGTATATTGCCGCCAAAGAAGTCGTCTGCCTTATAGTCGGGTGTGTCGTATATAAACTCGGGTGCTTCATACCAATTGTCGTGAATGTGCCTTTTGTTAACTGTCTTGCCCGGAGTATAGTTCATACTTCTGCGGAAACGGTCAGGGAAAATCTGGTACATCAGTCCGCCTTTTGCCCAATTGGGTGTTGTAAAATCCTCGTCATATACAGTAAGCTGCCAATAGGGGTAACATATGCCCTCCTCGCCATATCCATCGCATACACCTGTGGGAATTTGTTTATTATCATACTTTAAGATAAAGCGGTAAAAGTACAAACCGCTTTGTTCAAATGCGATCTTAATGCGGTAAAAATCTCCATTTTCGTACTGCATTGGCAAAATAGTGGGCACATCATCAGCGTCCAGACGATACTCAATCAGAACCTGTGTATCCGCCTGCGCGCGAAAAATTACCTCATCGCCCCTTTTAATTGCACCAAATGGGGATTTATATTCTGTTTTTGTGGAATCATAATTAAACATAGATAACTCTCCAACAAATAAATAGCTGCACTTTTGTTATTATCTCATATTATATTATCAATTGTAACAGAAAAAACGAACAAAATATCACAAAAAAACTGTACAAATCAGGAAATTTATGGTACAATATTTACAAATACATAAAATTAGGGGTAGTATGCACTAAAGTAGTATTTTTAGTGCATAAAATTCACACTGCAATATGTTAAGTTAGAAAGGAATGGGAGCAAAGATGGAATTTAAAGAGAGAAAAGATGATAATCTTGCTGAATACCTTTTCCATGAGGGTACAAATTATTGCGCATATGAATATCTCGGTGCACATATATACAGTTATGGATGTGTTTTTAGAACTTGGGCTCCTAATGCATCCAGGGTCTTTGTTACTGGTAGCTTTTGTGATTGGGACTATGGCAAGCATGAGGCTTATCGAATTACTGATGGTGGCATCTATGAATGTATAGTTCCCGAAGTAAAGGAGTTTGACTCGTACAAGTTTGTTATAGAAACCAAGGAGGGTGAGCAGCTACTAAAGTCTGACCCATATGCATTTCATAATGAAACTCGCTCTGGAACAGCATCAAAGGTTTATGACATTGATGGATACAAATGGAATGATAAGAAATGGGTTGACTCCTGTCGTGGTCAATATAACAGACCTGTTAATATTTATGAACTGCATTTTGGCTCATGGAGACTCTATGAGGACGCAAATCCATTCAGCTATGAAAAGATGGCTAAGGAGCTTATCCCTTATATTAAGGAGATGGGCTATACACATATTGAGCTTATGCCAATGAGTGAATATCCATATGATAAATCATGGGGATATCAGGTTACGGGCTATTATGCTGTGACCTCAAGGTACGGCACACCGAAGGAGTTTATGTCATTTGTTGACCAGTGCCATCAGGCAGGCATTGGTGTTATATTAGACTGGGTACCTGCTCACTTTCCAAAAGATGCACAAGGTCTTTATGAATATGATGGTGAGTGTTGTTATGAATACAGCGATCCAATGAAGAGGGAGCATCCTGATTGGGGCACGAGGATTTTTGACTATGGCAAAAATGAGGTTAAGTGCTTTTTAATCTCCAATGCCTGCTATTGGCTTGAAAAATATCATATAGACGGTCTTCGCGTTGATGCAGTTGCATCCATGCTCTATCTTGATTATGGAAGAAGAAGCGGACAATGGAGACCTAATAAATTTGGAGGCAATGGGAATCTTGAGGCAGTTGAGTTTTTTAAACAGCTTAACACTCGTATCTTCTCGGTTTATCCAAATGCGATGATGATAGCAGAGGAATCTACCGCTTGGCCCCTTATCACATATCCTGTGGATCAGGGAGGACTTGGGTTTAACTTTAAGTGGAATATGGGATGGATGAATGACACTCTCAAATATATGGAGCAGGACCCATTATTTAGAAAGGGATTTCATAACAATCTTACATTTTCGCTGACATATGCTTTTTCAGAGAACTATGTGCTTCCTCTGTCTCACGATGAGGTAGTGCATGGGAAGAGGTCGCTCCTCTCTAAAATGCCCGGTGAATATACTGACAGATTTGCTAACCTTCGTGCATATCTTGGGTATATGTTCGCACATCCCGGCAAAAAGCTTACATTTATGGGAACAGAGTTAGGTCAGCTCATTGAGTGGAACGAGGAACAGGAACTTGATTGGGACCTGCTTGAATTTGAGTCTCACCGCAGACATAAGGACTTTGTGGCTGGGCTTAATCATTTTTATAGGGACAATCCTTGCCTTTGGGAACTTGATACTAATTGGGATGGTTTTGAGTGGGCAGCGATGGATGATGAGTATAACAACATTATTTCATTCTTCAGACTAGACTCGAAGGGCAACAAGATTCTTGCGGTTAGCAACTTCTCGTCGGTACTACAGAAGGGCTATATGATAGGTGTTGCTGATGCTGGCACATACACACAGGTATTCTCCACCGACGCCAAGAAATATGGTGGTCTGGGAATTGACAATGGCAAGGTAAAGACAGTCCAAGGGGATATTCATGGACAAAAGCAATGCTTAAAGCTTACATTACCTCCACTTTCAACAATCTTTCTTTATAAAAGGAAACGCACATCATCAGCAAATAAAAAGGATTAAGTATTATTAGTTCTTTTTTTAGAAATAATATAGTATACGAAAGGAACGGTTAATTATGGCAGATAATAAAGAAATGGTTGCTATGCTCCTTGCCGGCGGACAGGGAAGCAGATTGTATGTTCTCACATCCGAGAGGGCAAAGCCTGCCGTACCATTTGGTGGTAAATATAGAATTATTGATTTTACACTTTCTAATTGTGCCAATTCAGGCATAGATACAGTAGGCGTTCTTACACAGTACCGGCCTCTTGAACTTAATACCTATATTGGAAATGGACAGCCGTGGGATTTTGACCGTATGAGTGGTGGTGTGCATGTACTCCCTCCTTATCACACAGGCTCAACCGGTACTTGGTATAAGGGTACTGCCAATGCTATTTATCAGAATATTAACTTTATTCAGCAATACAACCCGGAATATGTTCTTGTCCTTTCCGGTGACCATGTTTACAAGATGGATTATGACCGTATGCTCACCTATCATAAGGAGAAAAACGCTGATGCAACCATAGCGGTTATGAACGTGCCGATTCATGAGGCATCAAGCTATGGTATTATGAATGTCAATGATGATATGTCCATCTATGAGTTTGAAGAAAAACCAGCTAATCCAAGGTCCAATAAGGCCTCTATGGGTGTGTATATCTTCAATTGGGATAAGCTCAGAGCTTATCTTGAACAGGACGAGGAAAATACCGAATCCGCCAACGACTTTGGCAAAAACATTATCCCTAATATGCTTAATAATGGGGAGAGGATGTTTGCCTATGGTTTTGATGGCTACTGGAAGGATGTTGGTACTATCGACAACCTGTGGGAAGCTAATATGGACCTTCTTAATCCGACAATCCCGCTTAACCTAAGCGACCCGCTATGGAGAATATATTCAAGACACGGTGCTACTACTCCCCACTATATTGGTGAGCAGGCAAGCATTAAAAACTCAATGATTACAGAGGGCTGTGAGGTTAATGGCAATCTTAACTACTCTGTTCTGTTTTCCAATGTTGAGGTTAGGGAAGGTGCAAATCTTGACTTCGCTGTTGTTATGAAGAATGTACAGATCGGCAAGAATGCAACAGTAAAATATGCAATTGTCGCAGATGACGCTATCATAGAGGATGGCGCTATTATTGGTGCTGCTCCTGAAGAGTATGATGGAGACTGGGGTATAGCGGTTGTAGGTCAGGGCGCAATAGTCCGTGCAGGACAGGTAGTCATGCCAAAGGAAATGATCGCTCCTAAAGAAGTAAAGTAATATAACATCTATTATCAATGAAAGGGTCTGTTCAGAAAATGAATGCTTTTTGTATATTATTTGCAAATGCTTATGAAAATAACTCAATATCTGAGATTACAAAGATGAGAACTCCTGCGTCTATCCCCTACGGTGGCAGGTATAGGCTTATTGACTTTATTCTTTCATCACTTGTTAAGGCGAATGTACGAGATGTAGGTATTATCACAAACAATAAATTCGCATCACTTGTTGACCATGTGGGTATGGGTAAGGATTGGGATTTAGCCCGTAAAAACGGTGGCCTTAAGGTTCTTCCACCATATCGTGATGGTGTTGTATCATCCCATGATGATGTTTTTCATTCACTCTATGATGTGCATGGGTATATTAAGGATATGCTTCAGGAATATTGCATCCTTGGCAATACAAACGGTGTATTTAATATTGATTTTCTAGATGTCCTTGACTTTCATAGGACAAAGGGTGCTGATATAACCGTTGTTTATAGAACTGCTCCTGTTCTTAAGGGCGATATGGAGATTCAGTGTGACGATGAGGGCAGAGTCAACGATGCTATGCTTATGACATCAGATAGTGATCAGCCAAGGTCTGTTACAATGAAGCTTTATCTTATGAAAAAGGAGGTCATCCTTTCTCTTATCGAAAAGGGTGCAACCTATGGTTGGGGTGATTTTGACCTTGATGTAATCGCCAAGCACAATGATTCTATTAAAATTTATGGATATGAACACAAGGGCTACAGTGCAATTATCAATTCTCTTGAGTCTTTCTATCAGTCCAATATGGACCTTTTAAACCCCGCCATCCAGAAGGAGCTCTTCCGCTCTGAATATAGCATTCACACTCGTATTAAGGACAGTGTTCCTACAATCTATGGCGAGAACAACTCTGTCAAAAACAGCTTTGTTGCAGATGGTTGCTATATCGGTGGAAGTGTTGAAAACAGCGTCATTTTCCGTGATGTTAAAATCGATGAGGGTGCAGTAGTAAAGAACTCTATCATAATGCAAGGTGCTCACATTCACGCCGGGGCGCAGCTAAGCTCCGTTATAGCCGATAAGAATGTTTCGATTAGCGAGGATATTGTACTCACAGGAAATCCTAAGGTGCCATTTGTAATTAATAAAGGCAAAGTTGTATAGAGGGCGAGGAACAATAAAATGCACCTAGCGAACAATCCTCACCCCTCGGAGTATATTAATACACCTTCGGGACGGGCGTTGCCCTTTCGGTTTGTCCACTATGCACAATTTCTTGTCCCTCGCAGAGGTGGGAAACAATAAAATGCGCATACAAATTATGTTTAATGAATTGCCTATGGCATGAATTGAAATATGCAATTTCATGGAGTGATAGCGAGAATTCATGGGGATTTATCCCCAATTAATGACAACCATTGTTGTCGATTCATTTATTGTATATAAGCAACAATAAAAATTGTATAAGATACGGGGGTTAACCATTGTAATTTCGGTTAACCTTTATATTGACATAAAACTACGATTATTCTAAAATATATAGTGAATTATTAGTTCGTTATATTTTAATGATAAAGGAGGAATACTTATGAAGATATTATTTGCCGCATCAGAGGCTATGCCTTTTATAAAGATTGGTGGGCTTGGTGATGTTATGGGCGCTTTGCCCAAGACCCTAGTGAAAAAGGGTATAGATGCAAGAGTTATCCTCCCGTTATATTCCATAATTGACGGTGAAAAGCGTAATAACATTAAGTTCCTCGAAAGCTTTGGTGTAAAGAACAGCTGGCGTGAAAACCATTGCGGTCTTTTTAGGGCAGAGTCAGAGGGCGTGATATATTATTTTATAGATAATGAGCAGTATTTTGGTAGGGAAAATGTCTATGGTGAGTATGATGATCCAGAGAGATTTGCATTTTTTAGCAGAGCGGTGCTTGACTCACTCCCACACATTGACTTCTTCCCTGATGTTCTTCATGCGAACGATTGGCACACTGCACTTGTGCCTGTTTATCTTAATGTGCTATATCGTGGTGACGAAAGATATAAGCACATTAAAACTGTTCTTTCAATCCACAATATCGAGTTTCAGGGTAAGTATGATCCGATTATTCTTGGTAGCATATTTGGTATGGATGTAACAGTCCGTTCACTCCTTATGTATGACGGATGCCTAAACCTATTAAAGGGAGGTATCGAATGTGCAGATATGGTTACAACAGTAAGCCGCACATACGCTGAGGAGATTCTCTATCCGGGACATTCCCACGGACTTCACAATATTTTAAATCAGCGTCGTGGTAAGATTCGAGGCATTATCAATGGTATTGATACTGACCTCTTTAATCCTGAAGGGGACAAGTTCACTGCAGGGCAGTATAATGCAGATAACATTCGTGGTAAGGCAACAGCTAAAAAGGATCTTCAAAGGTCAATGGCGCTTGATATGCGAAACGATGTGCCGATTATCGGTATGGTAACACGACTTACCCCACAAAAGGGTCTCGACCTTATTGGTGAGGTAATGGAAAAGATTGTTGATATGGATGTGCAGTTTGTACTCCTCGGCACAGGTTATAGCGAGTATGAAGCCCTCATGTATGGATGGGAACAGGCTCGTCATGATAAAGTAAGAAGTATAATCGCCTTTTCTAATGAAATGGCATCCAAAATATATGCAGGTGCGGATATTTTCCTTATGCCATCTCTTTCAGAGCCATGTGGCCTGTCACAGATGATTGCTATGCGCTATGGTGCAATTCCAGTAGTACATACGGTCGGCGGTCTTAAGGACACTGTTCAGCCTTTCAATCCTGAAACTAAGGAGGGTACAGGCATTACCTTCCAGAGCTATAATGCATATGATATGCTTGACGCAATCTATCGTGCTGTTGATCTTTATCATAATAAGAACTTGTGGCGCAGGCTTATTAAAAATGCGATGACTCAGGATTTCGGATGGGACAAATCAGCTGATGAATATATAAAGTTGTATAATACAATAATATAGAGTAGATTTTGGAAGTTTCTTGCGTAATTAATATTGAAAGGAATTCACCATATGGAAAATATAAAAAAGACGATGGAGCATAAGCTAAATTCTATCCTGACAACTACTTTTAATACTGACCTTGCAAACAGTAATAAAAGACAGGTGTATGAAGCTGTGATCCTTGCAACAAATCAACTTCTTGCAGAGAAGAAGTATGAGTATAACAAGAAGGTAAGTGCCCAGCAGGCAAAGCAGGTTTACTATATGTCAATGGAATTCCTTGTTGGTACATCGCTTCGTAACAACCTCTGGAATATGGGCATTGAAGATGTCATGAGGGATACCCTCGCTAAATATAAATATGATATTGAGGAGCTTTATGAGATGGAACCGGATGCCGGTCTTGGTAATGGCGGTCTTGGTAGACTTGCATCTTGTTATATGGATGCACTAACATCTACAAACTATCCTGTGACTGGCTTCTCTATCAGATATGAATTTGGTATATTCAAGCAGGTTATCAAGGATGGTTGGCAGGTAGAATTCCCTGACAACTGGATTGATATGGGTGGATATTGGCTTATACCAAGAAATGACGAAGCTGTTGAAGTTAAGTTCTTCGGTGATATTCACGAGAATTGGTCAGAAAAGGGACTTGTCACAACCCATGAAAACTATGTAACAGTTGTTGCAACACCTTATGATATGCTTATTTCAGGTTATGACACAGAGGCTGTAAATACCCTTCGTCTTTGGGGTGCAAAAAGCTCAAGTGGTTTTGATATGCAGCTCTTCTCACGTGGCGAGCATGTAAGATCAACTGAAAAGGAAGCTATCGCAAGCTCAATCTCAAAGGTCTTATATCCTGCTGATGATAATATGCAGGGTAAGTCCCTTCGTGTTAAGCAGCAGTACTTCTTTGTAAGTGCCTCACTTCAGCAGATTACACAAAATCACTATGCAAAGTACAACACATTTGACAATCTTGCAGATAAGGTTGTAATTCATATTAACGATACACATCCTGCTCTTTGCGTTCCGGAACTTATGAGAATCCTTATGGATGACTATGAATATACTTGGGACAATGCATGGGCAATTTCAAAGAAGACTCTTGCTTATACTAACCATACAGTTATGGCAGAAGCTCTTGAAAAGTGGCCTGTTGACCTTATTAAGTCACATCTCCCACGAATCTATACTATTATTGAAGAAATCGACAGACGCTTCTGTCGTATGATTTTTGATAAGTACCCACAGTTTGCGGATAAGATTAAGCAGATGGCTATCATTGCTGATGGTATGGTTAGAATGGCTAACCTTTGCGTTGCCAGCTGTTATAGTGTAAATGGTGTTTCAAAGCTCCATTCAGATATCCTCAAGGCTGATACTTTTAAGGAGTTCAACGCTGTATTTCCTGATAAGCTTACAAATGTCACTAATGGTATTGCTCACAGAAGATGGCTTTGCCAGGCTAATCCACAGCTCAATGCCCTTCTTACAGAGAAGATTGGCACATCCTTTGAAAAGAACCTTTGGGACCTTGAAAAGTTTAACGCCTTTGCTGATGATGAAGAGGTTTTAGAGCGTCTTCGTCAGATTAAAAAGGGCAATAAGGAACGCCTTGCAAAATATATCGCAACTGCAAATGGTATTATTGTTGATACCGATTCTATCTTTGATATTCAGGTTAAAAGGCTTCATGAATATAAGCGTCAGATGCTTAATGCACTTCATATTCTCTATCTTTATAGAAAAATTAAGTTTGACGGATGGCGTCCACAGCCAAAGACATTCATCTTTGCTGCAAAGGCATCCGCTGGCTACTATATGGCAAAGGAAATTATTCGCTTCATCTGTGCTCTTTCAGATATGATTGAGAAGGACCCTGTTGTATGCAACTATATTAAGGTTGTATTTATCGCTGACTACCGTGTTTCTCTTGCAGAAATCATCATTCCTGCCGCGGACATCAGTGAGCAAATCTCACAGGCTGGTAAGGAAGCTTCAGGTACAGGCAATATGAAGCTTATGATTAACGGTGCTGTAACCTGCGGTACAATGGACGGTGCCAATGTTGAAATATACGAGGCTGTTGGTGATGAAAACATCTTCATTTTTGGTCTTACAA
>JAQVYH010000009.1 GCA_029004515.1 Eubacteriales bacterium
CTCATCCGTATACTCCACATCATAGCTAAAGCAGGTCTTGTCCCGTTCAAATACATATACAGATGGTTGCTCAAACCTATCATCTGAAACCTGGGCAACACCTACGCTACCGTCTGTGTTTTCCCGTAACTGCCAGCCGGAAAGCAGTGAAACAACCTGTTCAATCCCTGCTTGCAGGTCAGTGTCCGACTCAAAGGTCAGCTTCCACGGCTTTTCAGGGTCACCTACAAAATATTTCTCTATTCCTGAAAGGAACAATATAGATTCCAGGTTTTCTTTGAGTGTTTCATTTTGGAAGGTGATATTCTCATCAAAGGTTTGTTCCTTGAGTAGCTTGCCGATACTGTTCCTCGCCGTGACAGAGATGCTTTCATCAGGGTATGAAGTGTTTACTCTGTCAATATAAAAAAGTCCGAGTGGTAACCATTCACTTTCACCCATTGTAAAGCTAATCTCGAGCATTGTATTAGGCATAATAATCGAGCGGTGCCTCCCAACAAGCTCGCCGCTGAGATTCATAAATGAAATGCTTAGTTGTGACACCGGGCTATCCTTTGTAAATGATATACTGCCATCAATAAGTGCCACTGATACATCATAGGGAAGCATATACATGACAAATCGATGACTATCCTCGCTGCTCCAAAATCCGTAAGCACCATGATGAGCCACTTTCTTCAGCTGAGGCCTGCTCACCTCAAAGTCTGCAGATATTCTGCCTTTTTCTGTGTAGACAAGGTCATCATACAACCCCATATCGGGAAAACATTCCGCGGCTTCAACCAGTCCGCTTGAATTGATATAAATAAACCGTAGGCCGTTGTCCATCATATGAACTGCCTGCGGCGATAAACCTGTGCCCGCCGTTTTGGTGTATTCAAAGCTCAGTGCCATCAGCTACCTTCACCTCTTTCAAAGACCAGTGAACAGGTGAACCTCAATATGTTATTAGGTGTCTTGTACGGGCGGTCTATCTGGTAGCTTGCTTCAATAATTGCTCCGTTTGCCGGCGGAGATAAAAACTTTAACCCCGGCACTGTTTTTCCAAGAAAGAAGGATGTGCCGAAGGCCTGTTCATCCCGTGTGGGTGTACTTGATGCAACCAAGCTGTAGCTCCAGCTATAGCTTGGTATATATACCCTCCAGTACCTTGCGGTTGTAAGGTCGAAACTCCATACCTGATTTGTCCTGCTCATTCCCGATACATCAGTCCAAACCACGTCATCTTCGGAGTATTGTATTTTCATATTATCCAACTGAGAGGAAGCGACCGTTTGAATTTCTATTTTCATTCTGTTACATTCTTTTGGCTCTAAAAAATCAATATATATGGGCTTGGCCTCAGTTATAGTAAAGGAAACAGGATATTCATTACTCTCATAGCAATCCCACCATGCTATGGGATCGCGATAATTGGTTGAATATTTGGTTGCCGTCTTCAAGTTCCCGAAATTGATATTTTCCATTCTGGCAGTGAAAGCCGCGGAATGATAGTTTTCATGCATATCACAAAAATTGTTCTCATAATCAATCTCATAATCCACACCCTTTACCTGGGCAACATTATCAACATAGATGGTTTCTGAATTCGGCACAATAAAAGGAGCCTTAATATTAAACTCTGTTGATATTCCGTCTCCCGTACCGATTGCTGTTTTTGTAATCTGTAAAGGTGGGAAAAAGGTTGAGTTTGGCAGGGAGATAGCTCCGAAATCATTTGAGCCTATTGTCTTTATGGTGTGCTTATCCTTTTCTGTTCCCCATGTAAAAAGAGGATAATCGATTCTCCATAAAGAGGGGTTTCTTGTACAGCCATCAATTGAGGTGGTTTTAACGCCATGCTTTTTGACATACATCTCATAGGGGCTTTGCAGAGTATACCTTGAAAAAGAAAAGGTTGAGGGAAATGACGATATCCCAAACAGCCATTTGATAACACCGTTTTCTTGCGGCTGCGGGTATATACCGTTATCACCAAAGCCGCTGCAATTAAAGGTAACATAAAAGGTTCCTCTTATGATAATAACGTCGGTATCCGTCTTATTAATGGCAATCTGATTTCCTTCACTATCTTGTAAAAAGGCATGGGTAGCTAAATAGTAATTTGAGCTATAACGGTAATTGTAAAAACCAACCTCGGTTATGGTGTTTCCGTTATACTCATCGGCCTCAAGCCGAATCTCCTTTGTAATGTATGATATAGGATACTGATATAGGGTTTCTACCGTTGTGGGAGTTTTGCGTCCAAGGTAACTGAAAAAATTTGTTCTTGTTGGGTCAAGTGTGCCTGTGCCTGTTCCTACACCGATATATGACAAAGCTGTACATTCATAATTAATACCGCCTGTTTTGCACAGACTGTTAAACCATTGGTTCAAAATATTGTTGTATGCTACGGCATTTTGCTTTAGCTCGTTGGTTTTTGCATCTCTTACCTCGATATCAAAGCGGTTATGAATGGTAGCATTTTGACTTGACTGCATATATTTTGCCTCCTTACTAAATTGGATTAATGCCTACCGGCTTAAGCTCAAGGGAAACACTGTTGATACTGACAACTGCCGATTCACGGGTTACGGTGTTATAGGTAGTGGCATCAACAAGTGTCAGAGATATATTATCTAACCTGACCTCAACCCTTTGGATATGACTTACCTCATAAGGCTTGCCGGGTACGATTATCTCCATTGCCTCAAAGGGCTGGTTTTGATTTTCTATCAACTGCCATGCCTCACGGCACTCACTTACTGTCATTTCATAAGATAGGCTCGGCGCTAGGTCCTCGGAAAAGGATATTTTCAGCTGATTGGTGTTTTGCCATGTGGTATCGGATACTGAAATATTAGGTGTGGCTGTATAATAATTATGAAAAACATTATTCTTACCACCCACAGGTCTGCTAAAGGTAATAACAATTTCACGCTTTCCGATACGCTCCATATTTACAATTGAAAGAGGTGTTGGCTCCTCTGATAATAATCCAAGATAAATATTATCTGGCAGTGCTTTAGCCTTTTCAACCATAACAGTATGATACATTGTTGCATCCATAAACAAAAGCTGTGCATCGACTATATTTACCTTTGCATTTTCCGCCGGCATGGATTGTCCAGCATAGGTGCGGTATGAGAGTACATATTTCATTTCACCGTTGTTTTCTGTTAAAAAGCCTACTCTAAAATCATTTGTACGAAAGACACAAAGAGTGGAATTGCCACTGCCAAGTTCAGTAACTTCATTCTCCGGCTCCCAGATATATTGCCCAGTGCTTTGCTGACAATAGGAACGATAGAATACCTTTCCGTCGCGGATATAGCCGATGATAAGCCCCTGGTCAATTCCTGTGTCAAGGGTTGACTGCCAGCCCCTGCAAACAGAAAGGTGTGATGCACTTTCCGCAAGAAGTATCCTTGTACTCTCATCATCCCATTTTTGAACATACAGGGTATCAGTGCTATCCGTAAAGAAAATATATGGTACTTCCTCGGTAAAAAGCTCATAATATCTGAACCTTGGATTAATCTTCCACTTGCCGTCAAACTCAATTGCAATATCATTTACACTGCCAAGACTCCATACAAACGTCCATTCCTGCTCAGCAAAGGCAGGCATTTTTCGCGAATAGATATTGCCAATACCGTTATCGATACAGGCAGCATATGCAAGGCTTGGCTTTATTTCTCCCGGAAGCTGGCGAATTGCCACATCACCGAAGTTTGCCGGAATATCCTCGTGTATGATCTCGGTAATCAATGTGTTGATGCTTGCTTGTTTTGCCACAACCTGTATCTTTGGAAGGTTGTCTGTCAATTTTCCATAAAACTGTTTTAATAGTTTTTGCTTAAGTTCGATTGGTACATTTCTCAAACATCCACCTCCTTAGCAAGAGTAAGTTCTACCTTGAAATATTCTCTTGTAATTCGGTCAAATTCACCTAGCTTAATAATTCTGCCAAGATAGATTTTATCGTGGATAGTTACTCTTAAAAGTGAAAGTTCATCTTGCGAGGATAAAAGCAAGAGTCTACCATCATCTTTAACGAAAACTGTTAATTCATAGGTGATTATAGGCGAACCAAATCTTGAACCTAACTGTCTGCCATCTAAGGTTTGATGAAGTGTTAAGATAACCTCTTGCTTTTCTTTTAGAGATACAAAGGAAGTAATAACTGCATCTGTATCCATATTTTTAAGTTCAATCATATTCTCACTTCACCCCTTAGCTGGTTGATTACAATATCCACAACAGAGGTTAAATCGCCTTTGTTATTAACTCCCTCAACACGAATAACACCTGTGTGGTTGATGGTTTTATCTGCCTTTGGTGTGCCTGTTACATCAGCATTAACGTCAAACTGTGTAGGAATTGCTTTTTGCATATCCTTTTCTACACCATTCATAGCATCTAAAAAGCCAACACCGATACCTGCGCCCATATTGCCACCAATACCTGCAAATACGGTTGAGGGTGAGTGTATACCGAGCAGATTTTTAATGCCACTTACAATTCCGCCAAAGAAACCACCAACACTATCGGACAGCCATTTACCCATAGATTTAATACCTTCCCACAGGCCCTTTACAATGTTTACACCAATCTGTGCAACCGAGCCTACTGCAGAACCAAGACCACCAAGAATAGCAGCAATAATTTGAGGAATTGCTGCCACTAGCTGAGGGATAGCCTGAATAAGACCAAATGCAAGCTGAACGATTAACCTTATTCCCATTTCAATAATAAGGGGTAGGTTTTCAGTTATGAAGGTTATAATGCTTTCAATAATTCTTGGCAGTGCCTCAATAAGGCGAGGGAGTGCATTAAGTAGACCTACTGCCAAACCCTCAATAATTGCAAATGCTGCCTCTAGGATTTTATCCATATTATTAAGTAGTACTTCTACGATTAGGATAATTGCCTCAATTATTGATGGTATCAGTTCTGGTAGCGCCTCACCAATACCAATAGCAAGGGTTACTATCATTTGCAGTGCTGCTTCAATCAGCTGTGGCAAATTTGCAAGAATGCCATCTACTAAAGAAAGTACCAATTGTAATGCACCCTCTGTTAGTTGTGGCAGTGCTGATATTAAACCCTCAAGTATGGTGAAAACAAGACTACTTGCAGTGTCAATAAGCATTGGCAGATTATCCATAAGTGCATTACCAATTGCACCTACAATGTCCATACCAACCTGAATGATTTTAGGAAGATGCTCAAGTATCATATTGGCAATGCCACCTACTGTGTTACCAATAACCACGGATATTTTATCAAAGTCACCGCCGGCATCAACAAGGCCTTTTGTAAAATCCCCAAGAAGTGCAGTCCCGTCATCAGCAAGAGTCTGTAATTGGGGCAAAAGAATAGTGCCCATAACTCGCTTGGCAGCCTCACTGCCTTGCTTAAGTCGCTGGACACTATCATCAAACTTGCCTAATTTTTCAATTGTTTCCTCACTCATAACAGCACCCATGCGTTTTGCCTCGTCGGTAAGTGCTGCAATTCCTTCAGAGCCTTGTGCAATTAAAGGGTTTAAATCCCGAGCTGATTTTCCAAAAAGCTGCATAGCAAGAGCATCGCGTTCAGTTTCGTTACTTATTTTCCCTAATGCATCTATAGTTTCCCAATACACAGTTTCACTATCTCTAAGTGAGCCATCTGTATTTGTTACTGCAACACCAAGCTTTGTATAGGCATCTGCATATTTAGCACTTCCTTGAGATGCATTAGACATTGACTTTACATTTTTAGCCATAGAGCCTGTTAAGGTTTCAAGGGATACGTCAACAAGGTCAGCGGCATATGAGTAGGCTTGCAGACTTTCCACACTCATTCCCGTTATGGTAGATTGGGTTAGCATTTCATCAGCATAAGCAGCAGACTCAACAGCCATATTAGTAAGTGCCTTAGCTGCACCTATAGTAGCTGCACCAACAGCTACAAATGCAGTACCCATTGCCGCACCGACACCTTTTAACACACCACCCAAGGCGCTGAATTTCCCGCCTGCGTTATTTGATTTATCTCCACTTTTTTCTACTGCATCACCAAACTGCTCAGCTTGTTTTTCAGCATCGTCAAACTCATTAGCAACATCATCAAGTGCAGACTCATTTTGCTTTAACTCTCGCTCCATACCATTTAGTTCAGCTTTGGCATTATTAAGCTGAATTGCCCAGGCTTGAGTGCGTTTATCATTTTCACCAAAGGAGTCAGATGCATTTTGCAGTGCTTTTTCTAGAGTAGAGATTTTATCCTTTTGTGTATCAATCTCTTTTGAAAGCACCTGATTCCTTGCAGTAACCGACTCAATGCTTTTATCCTGATTATCAAATTGAGATGTGGCAAGTTTCATTTCAGAGCCTAAAACCTTGAATGACTGGTTAATATCACGCAACGCATTTTTAAATTCCTTTTCACCCTCAATTCCAATCTTCAAGCCAAAATTATCTGCCATAAGTATCACCTCCAATCTGAATAAGGGTATGAAAAAAGCAACCACCTCTTTAAAAGTGATTGCTTGTGAAAATTATTAAGATGTTATATACAGATTATGCTCATAATCTTTCCTTAGAGACTAACGATTTTTGTAGCTATATTTTCACAAAATGCTTTATCGTGTTCCACAAATAAGATTGTTGGCTTATATTCAAGTAATAGATTTTCAATTTGCATTCGTGAAATTACATCAATAAAGTTAAGAGGTTCATCCCAAATAAGGATATGCGCTTTTTCACACAGGCTTCTTGCGATAAGAACTTTTTTCTTTTGTCCACCGCTAAAACATTCAATACTTTTATCAAACTGTACTCTCTCAAAATCGAGTTTTCTCAAAATTCCTTTAAAAAGACTTTCATCAATATTGTGCATTCTTGCAAAGTCGGAAAGATTTCCATTGAGATGTGATGTATCTTGTGAAACATACGATATTTTTAGGGCGTTACCTTTTCTCAAAGTACCCTTATGGGCAATATCCTCTCCACAAATAAGTTTTATAATGCTTGATTTTCCTGAACCATTTTTGCCAGAGAGTGAAATTCTATCACCTTTTTCAATTACAAAAGATATGTTTTCGCAAACAATATTTTGACCGTAATTTATGCTGACATTTTCAAGTGCAATAAGAGGTGAAGTGTGATAGCTTAGCTGGGATAGCTTTAAACTATCAGCAGTTTCAAGGTTTTTAAGCAGCTTTGATTTTTCTTTAATAGTAGTTTCCTGGCGTTGCTCTAAACCCTTTGCACGCTTCATGGCTTTTTTCGATTTTGCTCCTTCCATCGCTCGTCTATTTAAGCTTTTTTCTACCTTTGTAGGATCAAATCCAATTTTACGAGCTTCAGCTTTTTCAGACCAATCTGCTTTTTCTTTAGCGGTCTTTTCCAAGCGTTTTACTTCCTTTTGAAGCTTTTCATTTTCAGCGAGTTCAAAATTATCTCTCCGCTCTTTGTTGACAAGCCACGATGAAAAATTACCTTGCTCAATTTCAATATTGCATTTGTTTATAGATAATATATGGTCTACACACTCATCTAAAAAGTATCGGTCATGGGATACAAGTATAAAGCCTGACTTGCCTTTGAGATATCTACTAACAATCTGACGCCCTAAAGCATCGAGATGATTAGTAGGCTCATCTATTAGCAAAAAACTATTTTCTTTTAAGAATAATGCCGCAAGCATAACTTTAGTTTGTTCGCCGTTTGACAAAGTATTAAATGTGCGATAGAGAACATCATTTGACACTTGCAAAAGGTTTAACTCTCTTGACAATTCCCATTCTTGATAGTCAAAACAAATTGAATTTACCACTTCAATAGTGGTTGATGTTTTATCAGTTACTTCAAATGGAAAATATTCAAAATCGACACAAGCAGAAATATTACCACCATACTGATATTTTCCAAGCAAAAGATTAAGGAATGTAGTTTTTCCTCTGCCATTTCTGCCTGTAAATCCTAATTTCCAGTTGGTATCAATTTGAAAGCTGACATCTTCAAATATGTTGTCATAGCTTTCAGGATAACTAAATGTTAAATTACTAACGTTAATTAATGACAATGTTTTGTCCCCCTGTATAATAAAAGTGGTTGCAAGAAAGTTAATTCTTACAACCACTACAAGACAAAACAATGCTTATAAAAAAGCACAATTTCAGTATAGTATAAGTTGAAAAAATGGATAACCTTCTTGCACAGGCATAACAAAACTACGGCATATGCCGTTTCATAGTTTTATTCTACCTAAATAATTAGCAAGAAGTATTACGCATCTTTTCAACTCCAATCTTTATAAATATATTTACTATACCATAATCAATTGCTGTTGTCAATGAAAAAAATATAAATAATCCATGTTTTGTCTTTATAGATAATTATACCGCAAATCTTTCAAAAGAACAATCTATATGTTATATCGGCACTATTTCATCAATCGTCCATTCATGCTTAGGCTTTTCAATGCCACTAAATTGTTTATGGCAAGTCCATAAATCAAGTAGCTTTCCAATAGGCATTAGCCAAAATTCAGCTTCACTAAGATTTAGCTGAACAACACCATAATATAAAAATCGAGTAAAGAGCTCATCATCATTTACTCGACCTTCGTGTTTTTTGAGGAATCAGTGTCCTCACTTTCAACATTTCTCTTTGTACCCTTAAACATTGCGTCCATAATTGCATTTTTATAGTCTGCAAGTTCTAGTGGTGAGGTTAAAAGTTCTACGGTTTCCTCTGTTAGCAAGTCTTTTTTATCCTTGTTTTGTAGGTTGTAAATTAAAATGCTTTGATTTGCAAGAAGTGTTAAAAGCCACACAACCTCATCAAGTGCCATTTCAAAGTTTTCTGAATTCATCAGCTTTTCACCAAGGTTCGAAAGTCCTCCATAGCGTTTTGCAATTTCCTTTGTTGCCTTGGTGGTTAGTATTAAATCATACTCAGTACTACCAATTCTAACAGCAGATTTTCTTTCATTCTCAATCATTATTCAGCACCTCCGGAAGTGATTGTCGCAAGGTTATCAAGGTAAGCTTTAGCCTCAGCCTCGGTTGTAAATGTAGCCTCTTTCTTCCACACGCCAGTAATATCGGTTAAGATTGTACCTTCTATAGTTGGTGTTTGAAAGTTAATTGCATCGCCCTTGGTTTCAAGACTTTCATTTGGAATACCGAATTTAACCTTAGTAAGCCAGATCGCTCTGTAACCACGAGTGCCCCCGTTTACAGTTGTTGCATAGAATCCAACACCTACAAAAGCACCATCATCTTCACCTTTGGCAACTAACTCCTTGTTAGTAGTAGATCCTATGGTTTCAAGGGTATGACCTAGCACCAGTGCTAAGGTCTCATAGCTGATGTGGTCACCGTTTAAGGTAAGTTTTCCGCTTTTAAATTCCTTAATGTTTTCTACTATTTGGTCGTCTGCATACAGTTTTCCCTCATTTATTTCGATAGACAAATCAGCCTTGATGGCTTTTGACATTACAAGTCCACCAGAATAACTGGTGCTATTTGTAGTTTCAGCAAGTTCCGAACAGATTAAATATTTAAGTCCTATTTGTGCCATTTTTTATTCCTCCAATTCATATTCTTTTGCCACGTCAATACAAAAGTTGTGATACCCGGTATCATTTTCATATCCCACATATCTGCGATCAGTAATAACAAAATCAGCCTGTAAAAGAAGTTTTACAAGCTGATTTTTTCTATTTAAATAGTTGTTCTTAGAAAAGAGTGAGAGCCTAACTTCGCTTACATCAAGCTGTGGTGAGTTATCAGCAAATACAGAAAAGCTATCCGTTAGTGGAGTAAGCACCACATACTCATTTGGAGGTGTGCCACTGAATACTCCTGTCTCTACTGATAAACCAATAGATTCAATTAAGTTGTTTAATTCTGATAATATGCTCATAGGCTGTTCATCTCGCTTTCAAGCTTGTTCTTCATAGCGTTAATACAAGCGTTTTTTGTCTGTGTTTTTGCAGGCTTTAAAAATGGTTTTGGTGGCTGACCATGTTTGCCATATTCTAAGATATTTGCTATCATAGCATTACTTTTACCATCGCTACGAGGCTCTGCAAAGCCAATCTTAACATTAAAATCACCATTTCTGTCTTGTAGTGCCGGAGTAACACCGAGAGCCTTTTCAAGTTCTCCGGTAGAGCGACTATCTTCTTTTGTGTTTTTGCCAACAACAGAAGATAGGTTGCTTTTTACCTTTGCAAGAACAACCTCAGCACCACTCTCTAAAACCTTAGGAAGTATTTCGTCCGTTTTGTCTCCAAGCCTTGATACTTTTAAAAGAAAGTCATCAGGTAGTTTAAAATCTGCTTTAGCCATCATCACTCACTCCTAATATTTCAAGATACATACCCCGATTACGGATATTTTCAATAGAGTAGATATTGTATTTAATACCACCACAAAGGATGTAGTGCTTGTTTGTGATTGTTAAGTTAGGAATTGCCCGCATTCTAAACAGAGCATTAACCTCGCTGTTTTGAGCCATATTCAGCCACTTTTCGGTAGAGTTTTTCTGCTCAAAATATGCTCGAACTTCTGCAACTTGCGTATCTGAATTGGTAACAAATCCGTCAGCATCCTTTGTAGGCTGTGACGTTAGAATTTGTATTTGTGTGTTTAGCTTTCCAAAACTCATGTTACACCTTCCAATCTCGGTCAAGTCGAAGTAGCATATTTACAGTGTTCCATACTTGCTGACTTGCCTGCACATTATCTGAAAAGAAACCACCCGTTGAGCCATCTCTGCTTTCATAAAAATGTGATGCAAGCATTATTACAGCTTGTTCTGTTGTGGCACGCATTGTATTTTCTGTATATGTGCCACTTGTAATATGCTGATAGCTTTCTGCATAAGAGGTAGCGGCGGTAATGTACATCACCAGAAGTTCATCGTCCTCGTTATGCTGAAGTATTAAATTTGCTTTTACCTTTTCAAGCATTGTCATACATTACCGCCACCTTTCATTACTCCAATTTCATAAGTCCTGCATTTTTAAGCTTAGTAAGTAGAGCATTAAAATCTGTTACCAAATCCTCAATAGTTGTTGCTGTGCTATCTGCTTGATTTAGAGCAGTAGGTAAGCCAATTAAAATGGCACCCTCTTTAATTTCGAGAGTGCCACCGATTACTGTTTTATCTCCACCTTGCTCGGTGTAATTCTTAGCGTTATACATAAATAACCTCCAATTATGCCTTCATCTTTAGAATTTGTACTGCCTCTGGAAGAACAAGTTTTCCATCCACACGCTCTTTTGCTACAAATCCTACCATACCATTACCTGCATAAAGTTCTTTGAGTTCTGCAAAAGAACGAGTTCCGCGATCACCAATGTTGTAGTAACTAAAATCACCAAAAGCGATAACAGGTTTCCCTGCCTCTATGGTAGGTACATAAGCTGAGGTAAGTACCTTGTATCCAAAAAGAATATCAGGTTCATTTGCTTGATTAGATGGTTGCCATAAATAGTTTCCGTTGCCGTCTTTAAGCTTTCTAATACCAGCTATTGTTTGGTCATTCATTATAAACACAGCATTTTTACGATATGGACGTTTGAGAGCATATACAAGATTTATAATTTCATCTGCTGTAATTGCTGTGGCACTTGCTGTTGTAATTCCAACTTGACCGCCACCTGTTGTAGCAAAAATACCTAGTGGCTTACCAACACCATCACCATTTAAGAATGCATCCTCTTCAGCGTTAGATAAAGCCTTAGTAAACATATCTATAATGTGATTTTCAAGCTGAAATGCATTATCATATAGTAGTTCTTCTGTTACTTTTACAGCAACGTGTAACTTATGTGCATCAAGGTTAATTTGCTCAAAGGTTGCATCCCCAAAAGTAAGTGCTTCGCCCTCATCAATCCAAGCGGCTGCTGGCTTTGATGCCGCAATGTTAATTTTACGTTCGCCGCTCGTAGTGATTCTGGTTGCAAGACCGCGGAAGATGTTTTCTTCTTCTAAACCGTCAATAAGTCTGCTATCATATTCTTCTGGAACAAGATACCCACCATCTGTATCTACACCTTCCTGCAATACATTGCTTACATTACGGAAGTTGGAACGGAGTGCTGACATCATAGCTTTTTTGTATTCATCGGTAGCGCGTCCTGTTTTCTTTTCCTCATCTTTTCCCATAGTAGGTTTATGAGTGATAGGGGTATTAACAGGCTTTTTCATCTCGTTTTCCATCTCTTCCATTGCCTGCATACGCTCAATTTCAAGGCCTAAATCTTTAACCTTTTGTTCCATTTCGGCATAGGCTTTGGCATCTTCACTGGAAAGCAAACCGTCTTTATCACGCTTACTTTCAACAAATGCCTTGGCACCTTCCCAAGCCTTATTACGTTTTTCTCTAAGTTCTAAAATAGTCATATTAAATTACCTCCAATTTTTTATTAGGTTAAGTCGATCCACAAGGGTATCGGCTTTAATTTTTTGTGTTTCCTCTACAGGCTTAGGTGGAATTTTGCAATGTACTGCAAGCTTATCCATAAGAGAATTAGTTACTGCAGCTTTTGAAAACAGCATGGATACCTGTGGGATTTCCAAGTCCTCTGCAATATCTATACGTTTAATTACATCATCAGCAAAGCCAAGTTCCACAGCTTTATTGGCATCCATCCAGGTTTCCGAATCCATAAGATGTGAAAGTTTTGTGCGAGATAGACCTGTCTTAATCTCGTAAGCATTTATGATGCTTTCTTTTACTTCATCTAGCATAGAAATAGCTTTTTGCATTTCTGTACTATTCCCAAATGCAATGGTCATAGGGTTATGAATCATTAACATTGATACAGGAGACATTAAAACTTTTGTACCAGCCATTGCAATAACTGACGCAGCACTTGCTGCTATGCCATCAATTTTTACTGTAATGTTGCCTTTGTAGTCCATCAGCATATTGTAGATTTGAGCCGCTGCAACACAATCTCCTCCGGGAGAGTTAATCCAAACGGTAACATCACCGTTGCCACTAAATAGTTCATCCTTAAACAGCTGTGGTGTAACATCATCATCAAACCAACTATCCTCTGCGATGGTGCCGTTTAGGAATAGCACTCGCTCCATCGTCTGTTCCTGTGTCTCCTTGTTCATAATCGTTTGATTCTTCCAATTCCAAAACTTCTTCATTTTCGGTTTCCTCCTTTCCATTTGTAGCAAATATTCCTGCGTCAGAAAGCTTGGTCATTGCACCATTTACAAGGTACAAGTCACCACCATCTTCAGCCGAAATGCGGTCTAGATTTTCAAGTTCTCGTATATCGTTGGCACTCATCCAACCGTTCTGCCTTGCAGTTGCATAGCCATTCATACGGCTCTGATAATCACCACGCAAAAGTCCATCCACATTGAATCTAATAAAATATTTTGATTTTTCCTCTGTGGTTAAAAGAGAGCGTACCATTGCTTGCTCCCATCTTGATACCCAAGGATCGAGAGTGTATTTCACAAATTCAAGGGATTGTTGCTCAATATTAGAAAAGCTCGATTTTTCAAGGTCACCAACCATATGAGGTGGCACTCTGAAAATTCGAGCAATTTCATTGATTTGGAATTTGCGTGTCTCTAAAAATTGTGCTTGTTCTGGTGAGATAGAAATAGGTGTGTATTTCATACCTTCTTCTAAAACAGCCACCTTATGCGCATTGGAACTGCCTTGATACACCGAGTTCCAACTTTCTTTTACTTTTTGTGGATCCTTTATAGTTCCGGGATGTTCAAGCACACCGCTTGGAGCAGCACCATTTGCAAAGAATTTAGCACCGTATTCTTCTGTTGCAATTGCAAGACCAATAGCATTCTTAGCCATAGCAATTGGCGAATAACCAACTAGTCCATCAAATCCTAGTCCGGGGATATGAAGAACATCACTTTGCTTTAGAATAACTGTGCTGCCGTTTAAAGTGGGTGCATCATCTTTACTTGTATTGTACTGATAATAAAGCTCTCCGTTATTATCTCTATCTACTGTCATCCTGTTTGGCATAAGTGGATAGAGGGCAATAACTTCACCTTTGCCATTTCTAATTATCTGTGCGTAAGCATTACCCCAAAGGAGGAGGTGCGTCATAAGCGTTTCTCGGAATATAAAAGATGTCATTTCAGGGTTAGGCTCATCGTGTAGTAGAAAATACAATGGATGTTTCACTGCTTTTTCCTTACTTCCGTTATCCGTATATTGATAAAAATGCAGTGGCAAGCCTGCAACAGCTTCTGCAAGTATTCTCACACAAGAATATACAGCGGTCATTTGCATAGATGTTCTCTCAGTTACAACCTTGCCACTAGTAGAGCCACCAAACAAGAAACGGTAGGCACTACCTGACGTACTGTTGGTAGGCTTATCTCTCGACCTAAAAAGTCCACTAAATATGTTCATCGGCAACACGCTCCTTAAAATACTATTAATCCTCTTGTATCATATATACTTTCACTATTATCATTACCGCAGCGGATTGCTCTGTCAAGGGCCATAATGGTTGCAACAGCACCATCAATTTTCTCTGTGGATTTTTCTTTGTCGGGCTTGATGTTCCCAGCAGGGTCTGTTCTTATAAAAATATTATCCATCATCCAACGAAGCACTGGATGCCCACCGTGGGCGAGCTTTTCTTCAAGGGTAAGTTTCATAAGTTCCTTTGTGGGTGGAGACATATCCTTAAAACCTTGACCAAATGGAACTACGGTAAAGCCAAGGCCCTCAAGATTCTGTACCATTTGAACAGCACCCCAACGGTCAAAGGCAATTTCTCGTATGTTGTATTTCTCGCCAAGCTTTTCTATGAAAGTTTCAATGTATCCGTAATGTACTACATTGCCATCTGTTGTAAGTAACTGACCTTGCTGTTCCCATAAATCATAAGGCACATGGTCACGCCTTACGCGAAGGTCTATGTTATCCTCTGGAATCCAAAAATAAGGTATTACATGGTATTTGTCATCTTCATCAATTGGCGGGAATACAAGCACAAAGGCTGTAATATCTGTTGAGGATGAAAGGTCAAGTCCTCCATAGCAAACTCTACCTTCAAGCTGTTCTGGATTTACTGCAAAACTGCATTTATCCCATTTCTCCATTGGCATCCAACGGATAGCCTGTTTTACCCATTGATTAAGTCTTAATTGACGAAAACTGTTCTCCTCAGCAGGGTTCTGCTTTGCTGATTCACAGGCAGCTTTAACCTTATCTATTCCAACAGTGATGCCGAGTGAGGGGTTAGCCTTTTTCCATACCTTAGGGTCTGTCCAATCATCCTCTTGCGCCGCACCAAAGATGACAGGATAAAATGTTGGGTCATGCTTTCTGCCCTCAATAATATCAAGTGCCTTTTGATGCACCTCCCAACAAATACTATTTTGGTTATCTCCAGCAGTGGTAATAAGGAAATATAAAGGTTGCATTCGTGCATCACCTGAGCCTTTTGTCATAACATCAAAAAGCTTCCTATTTGGTTGAGTATGGAGTTCGTCAAACACAACGCCGTGAGTATTAAAACCATGCTTATTGCCGACATCGGCGGAAAGCACTTGATAGATACTGCCTGTCGGCTGATAAATTAATCGCTTTTGTGAGTCAAGGATTTTCACTCTTTTAGATAGTGCAGGACACATTCTTACCATATCCGCCGCTACATTAAAAACAATGCTTGCTTGATTACGGTCTGCTGCACAACCATAAACCTCGGCTCGTTCTTCATCATCACCACAGGTAAGTAGCAATGCAACAGCCGCCGCAAGTTCTGATTTGCCCATCTTTTTAGGAATTTCAACATAGGCTGTATTAAATTGTCTATAGCCGTTTGGCTTTAGCGTACCAAATACATCACGAATAATCTGTTCTTGCCAATCTATCAGCTCAAATGGTTTGCCTGCCCATGTGCCTTTGGTGTGGCAGAGGCTTTCAATAAAGGTGACTGCAAAGTCTGCCATTTCTTTATCATAGACGGAGTCTGCAGTCATAAAGCGTGTTGGCTTGTATTTATTCAATTTCCGCAATTGCTGCACCTCCTTCAAAAACGCATAAAAAATAGCCGCCGGCATAGACCGCGACTTCTAGTATACGAGGAACAGCCCTATTTGGGGGCCGTCCTATGGAATATTTAATTCTATGAGCTAATTATGCTCATTTAGCAAAATACTAAGTGCAATGCTCGCTTCTTCGCTGGTGGCTTCAATATCCCAACCTCTGTCATAGTTTGCGATAATCTCACCATCTAGCTTTAAGGTGAGCTTGCTGATTTTGCCTCCGTTGATACCAAACTCGCTACCTTCTTCGTAGGACTTAATCCAGTAATGAACAACCTTATATCCGCCGCATTTCTTAGGTATTCCGACGGTTCCTTCTTTCCACATGATTTAGACCTCCTTTGCGCTGAACTTAATTGCTGGAATGCGAGTTTTCTTTCCAGTGAAAACGTCAGTGTGTCTTGAATTAACCTCTGTAAGTCCTGCCATTTGATATCCGTGCCTTTGAAACGCTGCAAGGGTTTCTATAAGGCTTGCAAAAGTGCTAGAAATCGTAAACTCAACAATTCCGTTTTCCCTGAGGCAGTTTACAATGTCCTCAATCTCGCTTTCCCAAATGCACTCGTTAAAGTCGATTTTATCGTTTCCGGAGTCTATGCTCTCTCTGTATGCCCAGAATAGTGTTGGGTTAATACCTTCGGCTCTTAAGTCCTTGACCTTGTTTTCAATTGCCTGTTCAAAAATTTCAATTTTCTTCATTATGAATTCCTCCTTAATTCTTGAGGTTTGCCCCTTTGGTAGTACACATATTACCTCTAAAAGGACATATTATCAAGTCATTTTCTGATAATAAACCACACAAAAACATAGGTGGAAAACTGTGTATATTACAGAATGCTTTCACCCGTCAAAATGAAGTGAACGTATTCCTTGCGATGCTCTTCAATGAAGATGACAAGCTCATAAAAGTTCATATCGTTTGCTATTCGCTGAACTGCGAGGGTGTCAAACATATTTGTAAGTCCCGTAGCTCTGACAGCAAGGATTTGCTCCTTGATTATATCAGTCATTCTTCGTCCGTCACCTTTCTGCAGGAATCCTCACCATATACAATACCAAGGGAAGAGCCGCAGTCCCAACTCACATGGGTTGTTCCCAAATCGTCAATGCTTTGTACGGTTCCTTTTGAACCAGGAAATAGCTGTGTGTTGTATGGATCGTCCATATGCAAGAGTTCAACTCTTGTTCCTTTCGGAAAGCGTTCTCTTAAGGTCTTAAGAGCTTCTTTTGAAATAGTATACATTATTCTGCCTCCTTTGATTTTTCTGCTTTAAATGCAGCGTTGCCATTAAGGTTTTTAAGAAGAATTTTTCTTATTTCCTTGTATTCAGAACCAATGAACCCCAAGCGGAGGAGAAAGCAGCGGAAGGAGTATCTTTCGTTGTCACATGGTCTTTCTATCGCATTAACTCTCTTTTGAGTCCTTGCCATTTCGCATAGCCTGCAGATGAAATTTTCATACGCTCGTATTTCTTCCGGTGTAGCATTACCGCAGAACCAGGGAAAGCTAACTTTTTCATCTTTCTCAAGCACAGAAAGTTCATCTGTACCAAAAACCTTTTTAAGAAGGCTTTCCTTTGAGGCTATAATGTTTTTTAAATTCTCCATTGATTTTTCAGTAAAAAGGCTTTTAGGCATTGAAATGCAAAGTCCTGTGTTTTCGCTTTCCGGCAAGCTTTCTGCTTCAAAGCCGTTGTCGTAGAGCATTTCAAGAAGTCTTTCGATAACCTCGCTGTCAGCCCTGTCATCGAAAATAAGTGTTCCGTCTTTGTCGATGGTGAAATAATCCACTTCGTAAGCAAACGTCGGTGCTCCAAGATATTTGACCTCGCTGCCGAGCCATTTTGCGATTGTTAGTACGAGTTCTTTGCGTTTCGAACCCGTTACATTGTACTTTACCGTCATATATATGACCTCCTTCAATTTTGGTAGTCACATATTACCTCTAAGCCCTTGATATATCAAGTCATTTAGCATACAAACTTGTGTAGAATTATCAAGCCTCACATTGTGTATAAAACACAATACAAATTGTTAGGAAAAATTATGAGAATTACTTTTCATTAAACTTCATGACCTCTTCATAAGTAAAAGTCACGCCATCTCGTTCAACTGAAACATAGTCCGAAGAACCCACAAGCTCAATGTATCGGTTTACGATTACATCAGAGAACTTTTCGTCTAGTTCGATGGTGAAGCAAATTCTGTCAGACTGCTCACAAGCAACAAGGGTTGAACCGCTACCTCCGAATGGGTCAAGCACTACAGAGTTTGTCATACTTGAATTCATAATCGGATAAGCAAGCAATGGAATAGGTTTCATTGTAGGATGCTCTCCGTTTTTCTTAGGTTTATCAAATTCCCAAATGGTAGATTCCTTGCGACCCGTGTACCACTGGTGTTTGCCTTTCTTTTTCCAGCCAAACAACACAGGCTCATGTTGCCATTGATAAGGACTTCGACCAAGTACAAGACTCTGCTTTTTCCAAATGCAAGTCCCTGATAAATAAAAACCCGCATCGGCAAAAGCCTTGCGGAAGTTAAGTCCCTCTGTATCTGCATGGAATACATAAATAGATGAATCATCAGCCATAGCCGATTCTGTATTAACAAAGGCATCCAAGAGAAACTGATAAAATTTATCGTTAGTCATGTTATCGTTTTTGATTTTTCCTGCAGAGCCTTCATAGTTTACATTGTAGGGAGGGTCCGTAACGACAAGATTTGCCTTTACACCATTCATAAGAGTTTCAAAGGTTTCTGCTTTTGTGCTGTCTCCACAGATAAGTCTGTGCTTACCAAGAATCCAGACATCACCGCTTTTTGAAAATGTAGGTTTCTTAAGCTCGGCATCGACATCAAAGTCATCATCTTTAATACCATCTTTAAGGGTGTCCTTAAAAAGGTCATCGATTTCTGCCGGGTCAAAACCAGTAAGAGAAACATCGAAGTCAGCACCTTGCAGATCTGAAATAAGAAAAGCAAGTTTGTCCTTGTCCCAATCACCGCTTATTTTGTTAAGGGCAACATTGAGTGCCTTTTCCTTATCCTCGGTAAGTTCCACTACAACACAATCGACTTCTGTCATCCCCATATCAATTAAAACCTTAAGTCTTTGGTGACCGCCGACAACTCTACCCGTGGTCTTGTTCCAAATCACAGGTTCAACATACCCGAACTGTTCAATGGAGCGTTTTAGCTTTTCGTATTCTAAATCACCGGGTTTTAAATCCTTACGCGGGTTATACTCAGCAGGAAGGAGGGATGCTGTGTTTTTCTTTTCTATCAACATACCAAACCCCACTCGGCAAATGCCTCAAATCCACCAATGGACTTAATGTATGCTCTTGCCGTTTCTAAGATTTCTTCGTAAGGGATACCATTTACACTTTCATCACCGATTGCACAGCACAGTTCGATGTGTTTGCCTGTTTTCTGTGCTTCAAGGAAAGCATAAATATTTACACTAACATCTGCTTTGGATAAGTCTTTACCATGAAGTCCTCCACCTGTAATGCTATCGGCCATATCACTACCAAGTTTTCTGTTAGTAGCGCCGGTATCAACATCAGTTCCGCCCGTCCAATCTCCGAGGGGATTGATTTCAGCTTTATTATATTGTTTGCGGATATCATTCGTTTTGGCATTGCTTTGGCAGATAATAAGTCTGTCGCCATCAATAATGTATTTCCCATCAAATGGATATTTGCTGTAAATATTACGGGCAACATCTATAAGCTGACGCTGTTCCAATGTAACAGGTACACCTTTGAAGATTCCGTTGTCTCCGCAACGAAGCAAATCTGCCTGGTTTCGGGCTAGATGTTTGTCTTGCGGTTTGATTTTTATATCGCACACAAGATTGCTTCCACCAATTCTGTTTATAGCTTTTGCTACATCAGTTTTATTAATTGGTGAAGAGGTTTCTATAATCGCATGGCAGACACCGTGTCCAATTAAAACCTCAACTGCAACTTTGGGATTGTCTTGCACATTGTATGCAAGGTCTACAATCGCACCTGCAATTCTGTCTGCCACCTTATCGGGGTGAGCGGGATTTACTTTTTCAAACATATATCATCGTCCTCTCCTTGCACGAAGCAATCTTTCCATTACATCATCTTGCGGATTAGAACCGCTGTATTCGGATGTGCAGTTTTCTCGAATTATCTGAAATATTTCCGACCACAGCCTATTTGCCTGTGTCATATACTTATCTCCAATTGCAACATACGGAGACTGGATTGCTGCACCCGTTGTCGGATGCTTTGCTAAAAAGCCAAGCTCACTTGTTAAGGTTTCACATTGAATCCACCTTGCACAGCTCATTGCAAAACGTTCTATAAGTTGCGGAGAAACTATTGTGGCACAACCACGTTCATATAACCACGACCATGTGTTTTGGAATATTTCTGCAGCACATAATGTTGTACCATCTTTTTGTTTTGCAGATAAATACTCTGCAGGCTTTGGCATTAGTTGCCCCTCAAGGTCAGGTGCGCTGTCTTTGAAATCAATGACTGTCAGCACTCTTTTGCCGGGATTTCCATTTGAAATCTTATCAGCAATTGCCTTTTTTGGTCGACCGCCAGAGCCACTCTGTGGGCCTCTTTTCCCCATAAAAAATCACCTTCTTTCAAGCTGGGGGTCTATTCCCCTGAAAACTTTTGCGAAAATTCACACGGCACCCCACGCCGCTGTCCACATTAAAAAGTTTTGAAGATTTGACCGCCCCCAGGGAATGACAATAGCACAAAGCATATATAGCTTTGAGGTATCGTACTAAAATGTATACGATGCCTCTTTTATTGTTTTCCCCATCGGTCGCCCATCTCCACAGTAATACGTGAGTGGCAGGACTTACACAAAGACATAAGGTTACTTGCATCATTGTCACCACCACGAGAGAGTGGCAGGATATGATGAACCTCCTCGGCAGCAACAAACCTACCGTTCTTTTGACACTCCTCACACAAAGGGTGAGCCTTGATGTACCTATCACGAATGCGTTTCCAGGCACGACCATATCTTTTGTTGGATGTAGGGTCACGTTGATACTGGTTGTAATGCTTGTTGGCTACTTGCTTATGCTCGCTACAGTATTGCTCACCATTTTCACAGAGCCGACCGCAGCCGTTCATACTACAAGGTCGCTTAGGTTTGATTGGCACAGTTTCACCTCCGTTCAGGCATAAGAAAAGCCACTAAGGATTTCTCCCCAATGGCTGTATGCTAATCTTCTATTATAATAATATCACACTTACACTGTGCCAAGTTGTGCCAAAGTGTGCCAACTTTCATTTTGGGGCAGAAAAGTTTTTTAGGGCCGAGGAATGAATGCGATGCACAGTACGATTAGACACATTCATGAGAATGCCGATTTTACTCCAAGAGTAATTATTGACATAACGGTAACGCAGCAGCATTCTTTCATCGGGACTACTCATAGATTTAATTGCACTGTTGATTTCACCTTTTAATGCAATCAGCCTATCAATCTCGATGCCCAGTTCTTTTTCCATATCAACAATTTTTGTAATGCAACGCACAAATGGTGGGTCAGTGCTTCTAGTATGGTCAACACGCTCACCAAAGTTACTGCCTGAAAGGCTACAAGAGAGGGAGCGAAGTTCGTCAATCTCAGCAAGGTGTGAATTTACCAGTTCATTTAGTCGGTAAGCTTGGCCTAAGTATTCCTTTGCTGTCATTTACACCACCTCGCTTTTTAACTTTGCAAGAAGTGATTTTCCGTCAAGCTTAGTCAACATAGAAAACCAATCTCCCAAAAAGAATCGCTCAATGGAGGTCTTCTCAGACACCATCTTGATATACTCGCAATCCTGCTCATCTTCTAAACAAAGAGGACGGTGGGCATTCAGCCACATCACCGTTTCACGGTAATCTTTCACGGCTTGTATAATAATTGCATTTGCTAAGTTTTCATAGTTTTGCATTCTGATACCTCCGAAAATTAAAATTTCCAGTGAAGCATCGAAGCGTTGTATTTTTGTTTATTGCAGAGTACCGTTTATAACGGCACGCACCTCATCTACGGAGCGGACCACATAAGCGCGTCCACCACAAGCAAGGATTTTTTTAATCGTAGCATTTTGAAGTGCTGTAACCTTACCATTTGCAGTTTTTACTTCAAATGCGTAGAACTTGCCACTTATGCAGGCAATAATATCGGGAATGCCAGCCGTACCATACATTCCACCATGTTCCTTCCAAGCAAAGCACCCATCAATAGTTTTAAGATGTTTTAAAATTGATCTAACAATATCTGTTTCTTTCATGTGTCAACCAACTTTCCTTTAATTTCAAGGCTTTTGACACATTTGACAGCTGAATTTACATTTTCACAGATATTAAAATAAAAATATATAGTATGTGTGTATATATTTTTTAATAATAATATAAGAATATAGGATTTCTGCTGTCAAAGTGTCAAATCGCAAATCCGATTGTGGCTTAAATTTGCGTTTCATCAAGCTTAATACCTATAATAACTCGTCGTTTTCCGAGTTTGTCAACTCCACGCTCTATTTGTGGCAGAGCAGAAGTCAGCTGAGAAACAAACATTTTTTGAGAATATGGCTTTAACCCACATTCCTCGCAATAGCTTTTATAGGCATGGAATAACTCTGTACTTCCAACGTTGTGTTTGTCATCAACTTGGCAATATTCCCTGACAAAAGATAACACTGAATCGCTGTCTTCTCGGTATTGTTGTAATTCTGCTTTGTTTTTCTCGGTTTCACTGAACATATAGTGGTTGTTCATAAGACGCTTTAACCCTTCAAGAGCAAAAAGAAATATTCCATCCGCCTCAGCACGGAATTTATCCACAAGGTTCGGGTCACGTTTTTCCTTGGGTACCGTGTTATTAAATCGCATGATGATAAGCCTGCGATAAAAGCCCTCTGACCTATCACCATAGTTTTTAGGGATGCTATTACAAGAAAACAGCAGTCTAGCACAGGACTGAAAGCTAAATGGGTTCTTGTTTTTCTTTTCCACGGTTAAATAGTCCTCACCAACCAGTGCTTTGAAGATACCATTATCATCAATATTCTTTGTGGGCAAATCAGCAAAAATATTTGCAAGCTTTCCGAATAGTTCAGCTGTCTTAAAACGCTCATTTAATGCCTGCCACGATACATTTGACACGTTCTGCTTGCCTAAAAGAATATCGTTTAATACTCTTAAAAGCACGGACTTGCCAGCACCCGCCGCACCCACAATTACAAAGCATTTTTGTGCGGAGTTTACAGGTATTAGAAAATAGCCAAGCATCTCCTGAATAAGTGCCACTTGCTCCATATCTCCACCCATAGACTCTTTTAGAAATTGCTTAAATAGTGGGCAATCCGAATTTTTATCGTAAGTCACATTCAGCTGCACTGTTGAGGAATACTCAGGGGTATGCTCTGAGAGAGTATCTTCAAGAACATTGTACAAGCCGTTTCTGACATTGATAATATAGGGGTTAGCGTTTAGCTCACGAATATCACGTTGTATACGAAGTCGCCATTGATGTTCTGCGTCCACGATTTGGTTCATCTTGGTTTCTCGTGAGAGCATTTTTTCCTGCACCAATCTTTGCGCCTCCATTTCCTGCATATCTCTGTAAACACCACCTTGATAAATGAAATGTTGCTCTGCGGCATAAAACACATTTTCTGAAATTGCTAAATTTTCCGCTAAAACACCGGGAAGAAATTTAAGGCCACGCTCGGTTGTCTCATACCAATCAGGCACATCGGTTTGAATGCGATTTTGCTTTACCTTAGCGTTTGCAGAGTAGGTTTTACTGACCTCTTTATAAATAGCGGTTAGTGGTTTTAGAAATGTGTTCTTAAACTTAAAATGCTCCTTGAGTTCAAAGTTAATAATTGTTTCAGCGGTAACAACATCTTGGTTATAGAGATAGGTTTCGATAAAGCTTTTAGCAGTCTGCGTATCGTTTACAGCATCACCACTTACAGGCAATGTCTGTATTATTTCACGCAAACCCCCAACGCTCATAGGTAAATACACAAGTGCCGCAGGTGCTTTGCAGGTACATTCTCCATTTTGCAGTTTTGGACACCTATAGCCTTTTTCTGAAATGGTCTGACAGGTCATAGGCTTGGTTCCACTTTCAAGAAAATGATTGATTTTCCTTTGTGTAGTGGCTTTGTCATACCCTGTATATGGAGCGGATAACTCATGAATGATTGCTGTGCCACCCTCAAAAGATGCAATATTTGTAATCATAGCATACCAATCATGTTCAGGTAGGGTTGCGGCATTTTCACGGCAGTGCTTCATAAATGCACATTGATGCAAAATCATATCAAGACCTTTTTCAGAGCCTTTTTTAATTTCCAGTGGCTTGCTTTCTAATTCGGGCAACGCATCAGATAACTGCTTTTGTGTGTATCTGCGTTCTGGGTGAAAGGAAATGCACTCCACCATAACAGGGTCAGCCTTGCAATGATTAAACCCCGGCAGACGCATTACGCGGCTTTCATTTACACACATTGGGTCCCCAGAAAACTGCTTTACCAGCTGTTTTTGAACGCCACGAAATTCTTTCACAACGGCATCCTTCATAAACCAATAGGTGTGTAGGGACTTCTTTGTTTTTATCACCATGGATGGTGGCAACGGAAACTCATCAATGCGTTTTTGTTGCTCCTCAAAGGTAGAATCATCACATTCTACAAACTGAGCATTGATACGGGTAATACTTGAATCATCGTGTCCACCAGAGTTTACTACAAAGAAAATACCACGATTTAAATTGTTGTGTTGCGTAAGTGTGGTTTCTATTGTCTTGTATTTACCACATTCAACCGTTAGCTTTTGCCCTGTGAAAATACCTTCTTTTTTATCATCAAATACACGAAAGCAGACGGTATCCTCTGGATTGAATAGGCTCTGTAAAATTTCCTGTGCAGATACGCTCATTAAACCGCCCCCTTAAAGTAACAAATTTTTTTACCGAGCCTTTTGGCTTCATTTATCTCTAACTCCATACCCTGTGAGATTTCACCAAAGCACCAAACCTCGTCACAAATCGCAAGCAGTGCAAGGCCGAACATCAATCCCATCTCCCGCTCGTGGGGGTCTGCGTCATTTAGCATTACAGGGTAAGTAAGGTGGCTGGCAACAGGCATACACTTTTTCTCAATTACATATTGACAATAGCGAATTGCATTGGCTACATTTGAATTAATATCTCCAGCGTATTTGGATGCCACATAAACCTTGGGTCGGTTTTTGAGTTCGTGTTGGCGTCTCCACTTTTCCTTTTGCTCTAGCTTATATTCACGCATGACTCGACCTATTGCAATGCCGGCCGTTGGGTCTGAATACCCTTCAGAATTTTTATACATTTAAGTTTCCTCCAGTTCCTCCATAGTTCCAAAGGTGCTACCCACTGAGCTTTCCGCAACAAGAGGCAGGTCAAACTCAGGGAAGGGCTGTGGTTGCATACATTCTTTGATGTAGGACACAGCTTCATCTAAGCGTTCTTTGGGAATGATAAATGTTAACTCATCGTGAATCTGTAAAATGGGTTGGAGCCAAGGACGATCCGGCAAGCCGAGCAGAATCCTACCTAAAGCAAGTTTTAAAATATCTGCCGCTGTACCTTGAATAGGTGTATTCATACTTTGGCGCTCTGCAAATGATTTCTTGCCCCAATCGGTGCTGTTGATATCAGGCAAATAACGCCTTCTTCCAAGCCGTGTTTCACAGTACATTCTTTTAGCAGCCCCAGTTTTGGTTTCTTCCTGCCATGTGACTAGCTTTGGATAACCTTCTTTAAGATTTGCGATGATTGTTTCACACTCCAAGGCCGATTTAACAACCCCCGCTTTGAATTTTAATGTTGTTTGCAATCCTCTAGGAAAAAGGCCGTAGAAAGTGCCAAAATTCACATTTTTTGCAATAGTACGTCGCTCTTTGTATAAGGGATGATGTTTGTCCAGGGCCTCGCTATAACTGCAACCAAAAACAACTGAGGTTGTGGCTGCGTGAATATCTCCGCCAGTGCGATAGGTTTCCATCATGATTTCGTCTTGACAATAATGTGCGCCAACTCTAAGTTCTATCTGGGAGTAATCACAACTGACAATAAGGTAACCCTCTGGTGCTGCGATGAAATTTCTAACACCAATGGGGTCATTGGTTTTACGGGGCATATTCTGACAATTAGGATGATTGCAATTAAACCTACCTGTGTCGGTAGATAGAGCATACATATTGGGATGAATTTTCCCAGTTGCCGAATTTAGGTATTTCAAATATCCGTCAATATAGGTGGACTTGATTTTGCCCCATTTTCGGTATTCTTGTACCAAGGCAAATAAGGGAGAGAGTTCCTTGCGGTTTTCATCACACCATTCCTTAAGTAATGTCATCGTTGCATCATCTGCCGCTTCTTTGTCGGTGTTCGTAGTTTTTAGAACAGGCAAATTTAAGGTCTGGTATAAATAATCCTTAAAAGCTTTGGTGCTACAATTTGACCCGATTTTCACGTCACCAATGATTAACGCAATCTGTCCCCGGAGTTGCTCCATCGCATTTTCTGCTTCTTCCTTACGCTGTAACATAAGGGGTAGATTGATTGGCACACCATTACATTTCATAATGCCGAGATATACCGCTGTAGGTGACTCAATGTTTTCTACAATCCATTTGTGCTTTGGTAGAAAACGCTCAAACCAACTATTGAAAATGTGCATCAGCCTAAGTGAATAATCAGAGTCGGCGGCCCCGTAACGCACAGCTTCTGTATCTTGTGCATCTAGCTCATCAAAGTGTTTTCCACCTGTTACATCGGTAAAAGTAGGAATGGCCTCGTGGCACAGTTCTGTCGCTAACTTTTTTAAACCACTATCCGATAGACCTCGAAATTCAGTACTGCTTTTAAGGGACATTTGTGATGCTGCAATGGTGTCATAAACAGGTGGCAGAATTACAATTCCTAAGTAATAGCTGAACATTGCCTCAAAAGACAAATTATGTGCGATTTTACGAATAGACTTATCCATTAGAAATTCACGCAAAAAAGCCAAAAACTCTGCCTTATCGATATTAGTGCCGACCTTATGGTCTACAGGAACATAGATCCCAGTGTATTCCTTTACACTAAAGCTACAGCCAACAATGTGACTTTTAGCAGGGTCAAGTGCGGCTTTTTCATCGTCACGGTATTCATCATTGGGGGAAGTTTCAAAATCGAATGCTACATCGGTTGCTCCTGCTATATAGTTACGAATGCCGTCTAAGGTAGTGACACATATATAATTACTTTCCATTCAAATCATCTCCATTAGATTAAAGTCGGGAGAGGAAACCCCTCCCGACTATTTTTTTATCTACTTACTTTAAAGGCTCAATAACTTCGCCTGTTTCAATATCTACAAATGGTACTTCGTCAACTGGGGCAAGTGCTGACATTGACAGATTAGCAGCATAGGATTTCACCTGCTCGGTGATTGCACCAATCGACTTGATTTCCTCAGCATTCAGCATACGCTCAAAAGAAAATACCGCTTGAGAGAATGTGATACCAGAACTATTGGTGGCTTTCTTGAGCGAAACTTTTGTCACTATGTGGCTAAGTTTCCTGCCCTTAGAAAGCTGACGTTTTGCGTAGGTAGTGTATTCCTTAAGGCTTCCCGTTGGAACGGACAACATCATAGGAAACAATTCGCCCTCCATCAAAATGTAGAGCATACGGCGATTTTTACACGCTTTGCTTTGTCCTTCGCCACTGCCATATTGGTTATATTGACAGGTGGCACAATTGCCACCGGGAGTGCCGTTGCCTGTAATTCCATCGAAAGAACCGCAATCGGGTGGATTTTTGCCACCTGTATATTTCTCAGCGTAGTAAGCAAAAGCGGGATGCTGTAAAAGAATAACACCTGTAATATCCTTTACCATTTGGGCATCTTCTTCATCCCCATCGGGAATTTCAAATGCAGTAGAACCACCTGCAGGGATTTTGATACGGTCAAAGGTAAGCTCAAGACCTGCTAAATCCTCAGCTAGTGCCTCGTTAAAATTGGTCATATTAGAAAGTGCTGCAAAGCCGCTTGTAACGGCAATTTCTGTAGAATGAGTGTTTTGTTTTTCTGACATCAATGTGTCCTCCTATAAATTTAAATTTGTTTTTAGCCTTTACGAATTCCAACCGATGTTTTTTCGTAGGTTTTCACTACACCCAATAGCCAACCTGGAACTGTGTCATTATTGAGTAGTGTTTGTTCTTTGATAAATGATGCGAGGGTGTTTGCATTAACCGTTTCAGTAACGATATCTGCGTAGCCGTGTGTTTTTAGAGCGAGAATCATCTCGTCCTTACAGCCAGAGACAGGTGATGCAAACAATCTGCTGCTAAGATAAAATGTGATGCCGTTGCGGGAAAAACGATCACATTCCGCCTCAGCCATTGCATCGGATAGAGCAAGGTCGAGTTTTTCAATCTCTTCAGCAACTTCCTTGGACTGTGCATCAATTTCCTTTTTTAGTGCCTTTGCAGCTTTTAGCTGGTCTGCCAGTTCAAAAATCTTTGTATTTTTCATAGGTCATTACCTCCTTTCGAATACTAGGCGAAAATAACAACCCCCTAAGTTTTGAATGGATTTATGCCTCTACGGTAGTCGTCTACAAGGGTTCGTGCTAGGTCTACTTTGTTTTGCAGAGAACGGAGAACTTTATAATCCACGGTATTTTTTGCAACAAGATAGATATAGTGACAGTCATTTTTTTGTGATACACGATGAATTCGTGCCTTTGCCTGCTCAAAATTACTCATAGAATAATCCATGCTGTAAAAAATCATTGTGGATGCCGCTGTTAATGTGATACCAAGACCGGCAGCCGCAATCTGTCCTACAAACACACGGCACTCAGGGTCATTTTGAAAACGGCTTATTTCATCGGATCGGTTTTTAACCCCACCACGCACAACGGCATAGTCAATTTTCTTTTTCTCAAGTAATTGTTGTATATCGTTTAGTTCAGGCACAAATCGTGCTATTACCACAATTTTTTTATCTTCCTCTACAGCTGAGTCGATAATATCGGATAGGGCATCAATCTTTGCTGTACTGATTGCATTTATATCGCCTTCATCATCAGTAAGGTGACCACCTGTAAGTTGGCAAAGGCGGAGTAGCTTGGTCAGAACATTTACGGCAGAAACTTCAGCACCTGCCAATTCTGTATAGGACTCTTTTTCTAACTCAGTGTATAGTTTCATTGCCTTTGGCTCTAATTCCACTGTGCGGATTTCTTCTGTGATCTCGGGCAAATCTAAGCATTCCGCTTTTGTCACACGGAAGGCAACTGAATGTAGACGATGCAAAAACTCTCGTGTCATGCTTTTTCTAAATCTAGGGATGTGGTTGCCGTAACCTACCATGTCAAAATATTTGTTACGGAATACATAAAATGAGTTACCAAACACCTCATGATTTAAAAAGCGATATTGCGAAAACACATCCAATTCCTTATTGGTGATCACGGTGCCTGTTAAAAGCAGCTTGTACTTTGTTTTGTCACCCAATTGGTGCATTGCCTTGGATTGAGCGGTGCGAGATTCCTTTAATTTATGTGCCTCATCAGCTATAACGAGGTCAGCATTAAATGCTTGCAATTCTTTCTCCAATCGCCATGCACTTTCATAGTTGATTACAATAATTTCTAAACCATCAGTTTTTTGATGTTTTAACTGTTCTTTCTTTTGAGCACTGCTGCCTTTCAGCTCGGTAAGGGTATATGGGAACTTTGCGAATTTTTCAAATTCCTCTTGCCATACCCCTAAAATGGAGAGCGGTGCAACCACTAAAACCCGCTCTACCAAACCAAACTGATATAAAATACCCGTCAAAGCTACGGAAACAATGGTTTTCCCGCAGCCCATTTCCATAAGTAGAGCAACACCTTTACTCCTGCTTGCGACTGTAGGCAATAACCCAAATTTCTCGCAAGCAAAATCGAAAGCCTCTTGCTGATGTTGGTATGGCTTTGCCGTAATAGGCATTGGTAAGCTATAATCTGCCATTAACCCACCTCCAAACCGATTGATATTCTTACGGCATTATCTACACGAGTGATGTCTTCAGGTCTAAGCTTTGTTACTACACTTAAAATGTCAGATTTATTAATGGTAACAATTTGTTCTGCTTGAACAACTGATACTCTCATATTGTCATAGTGCTGCAGTAGTACATGGGTTTTCAGATCCAAACGCTTTAATTGAGATGTAAGGTAGCAGACAATAACGGTGGGACTGAAACGATTTCCTACATCATTCTGGATAATAACAGCGGGGTGATTACCACTCATAACATTTCCGCTATCACTATCATTTTTTACAAAAACTATTGTTCCTCGTGTTAATTGATCATTGATGGCATTGTTATTTATCACAGCAATTACCTCCTTTGGTTTCATGGATTTCCACGCTTTCTACCGACTTGCCGGGTATTAAAACAAGCACCTCTGTAAACTCGCCAAACAGCCAAGTAAGCAAGCGGCATGGTATTCGTTTTGATGTACCTGTTAGCACCGTCTTTTGTGTGCCATTTTTGCCTGCGATATTGATGCGAACTTTGTGATTTAAATTCATTTTTTCTCTCCTCACTTATGAACGGGTATTACACCCGGAGGTTGATACCTCTACCTACAGCCTGAAATAACAACCCCCAGTTCAAACCGCCGTGTTATTCTTCGTTTTTAACGCCACGTTTGCGTGGGATAGGCACATCAAACTCCTTGCAAAAGCGAGTGATAATTTTCTTTAGGCGGTTGCTAAAAGCTTGTTGCGATACTTCTTTGCTTGTTGAAGTAATTTCTGCTTGGCGGATTTCTTCCAATGTTTTTCTTGCGCCAAAGTGGTCATAAATAAGGTCACGCTGTGCGTCGGTAAGCTTGTCCATCGCAGAAATAAGCTTTAATAATAATTCACTTGGTTTTTCCTCTGTTGGAAACAGGGAATCAAAAATATCTGCCTGCTTGTCCTCTAGCTCGTTAATAGGGTCAGTAGCATTTTCATCCTCTTGATTTCTGCAATAGGCAAACTGCTTGTTTTGAAAACTGTAGTCAGCATTTTCATTGTTGTAACGCTCTTGCAAATCAGTGTCATGGTCATCCTCGTCAAGGAAAATAAGGAGTTCTTCGGTTACACCGTCTTTACCAACCTCAAGGTAGTGGGTGACATTGCGATTATGCTCTCCGTCCCAAGTGATATAGGCATATCTGCCGTCCTTGGTAAGGTAGCAATTACGCATAGCATTGTAGTGGGATTTACCATTCAGTGTTGCATTGTTTTTTTGTTCTTTCATCTTTGTGGCCTTTCCGCCTGTGCGGGGTCAAAGGACAACACAAAAGGGTCTGCGGTGAGAAGCACACAGACCCTGCAGCCTAAAAATGGATGCAAAAGGTCAAGGGTACTCCTCATCGCTCACTGACCACCTGTGGTGGCTGTGATGAACGATTTGTGTATCCTTTGCCCTTATTGCAAATCAGGCTTTGAAATATTTATTTTTTAAGTGTTTCTGGCACTTAGTTAAATCCACGTTATGGACTCAGCAAAATGTCAGACAAGAAGCAAAAGCAATCAATCCTATCGTTCATTTCTGTGAACGCATATTGAAAAATTGCGAAAGTGTAGATTTTTCTATATTTTTCTGATATAATATGATGTAGACAAATTCCCAAATACCCAACCACTCTCTCCGGTGTTCTTTTGCTTGTTTTCTACGCTTTTAATTATAGACTATTGACTTGGTAGCATTGGGCAGTCATGGGTAGGCTTCGGTAGGCTTCGATAAAAGGAGGTGAAAAAGATGGACTTTGTAGAATTCGTAAGCATAACGCGACCAATAATCGGTGGAAAAAGTGGTGTTCATACCTATGTAAAAACACTCTTTGACGCAATGCTTACTGAAAACGGAAAAGACATACTTGATGATTATGGGGATTCAACCTTCAAAGCTTATGCCAATGGTTCAACAAGCATCAGCAAAATATCCAAGGCGATGGTTCCTTATATAGACCCTGTTGAATTTTCTTCCTTTGTCTTTGATACCGAGGAATCTGTTCAAATAGCTCTATGTCAACGTTTTACTGAATATATAACAAATATTACTATCAATAATGTTGGTGATGAAATTGCCGAGTTATTTGCAAATATAATAAGAACTGCTGCTCAAACAAAAAGAAAAAGGCCAGCATCCAAAACGGATACTGGCACACAGGCTATTGAAATTCCTGATGAACAGCCTTCTGTTGAGAGTCCATATTCTTCAGAGGATAAAATGTTACTTCAAGAATTTACATCAGATTATGATGAAATAATGGTTACGATGATAGGTGAAAACTATGGTGCTTCATTAATTGATATGTCGCTACCCTGTAAAATCCAAGGCTTATATAAAACAAAGTGGAATGCAAAGGCAGATGCTTTTCTTGCCCCAAATTTGAAATCGTATGTATTTGGCTTGCTTGGAGAGTTAAATCAACTAAGCAATAGCCTTTTACTTGGTGGTAGCGAACCTTTTTTCATCAAGCAAGCGAGAACAAAGATAAGGAATTTATATGTAAAACTTCATCCCGACTCATTTGCCGGAGCATTTCCATATGATGCTTTTATTGATGATTGGGATGATGGAGAATACTAACGAACGAAAGGGGGAATGTCAATGCCAACAATCGATGATTCTATCCGAAAAATAGATAATGTAATATGCAGGCATCTAGATGACATTGAAGATACATCTCGTGGTGCTATATCCCAAGATATTTTAGAGCAGTTAATGAAGTTCGTTAATCATGTGATGCTCAAATTTTATGCTAACGGCAGAGATATCGTCATTAGCGAAGAAAATATATCTAAGGCAGTCGAGTTTGCTCAAATAGACAGTGAACTACACACTTTATATAAATTTCGCAATTATTTGCAAATTGTAACCACCCAATACACTTTGGATGAAGACGGCTCAGAACGATTAATGCTGAAGTATTACCAATACTTGCTAGAGATAAAGAATCTTCTTAGCCACTACTATGGTATTGAGGTATTACATAACATAGATAAATTTCCTCTGCATTTGGATGATACCTTACAGGAATACTATAAAAAGATTTCTGAAAAAATAGAACGTCATCCTGCGGTATTACATACTGATGGCAAGGATAAATACTATATTCAAAAAATTAAACCGCTGTTTGTAAACAGAAAAATATATTATGAAATCACATTTACTCCTATAGATGATAGGAAAAATAAATCCAAATCTAACAGAGTAATTGCTTTTACCAAACTGCCAATCAAAAGTAACTACGCATCGAAGTTTCATCTTATGCATGAAACAATCGAAATATTAGGAAAAACAATGCCTATCATCCTTATTGATGGCTGGGAAGTTTCCATCCGTGACTGTGAGTTTCAAAATTTTATTTCGTTAATAAAAGGTGAGAAAAAAGGAGTACCTTACCCAGAACAACGATTAATCTGTGAATTTCTTACAAAAAAGAAATTCACTCTGACTGATTTAATGGACTTCCCGGATAAGGCATATGATAAGATTACTCTCGAATGGAAAAATAACCTTAAATCTTCGATATTTATTCCAATTTTAGATGACTGCAGAAATCTAATACGAAACGGTCGCAATGGACAAAATGTGCTTAGATATCTTCTTTATAACATGAACAATGTCATTATTAAGAGCCAATATTCATCTGGATACTATAGTAGATATTATGAAGAATGGATAAATGCTGGAAATAGTTATCTTTCTGGTTTGTATTTAGCAAACGGCTGTAGGCAATTTGATTCTTTACCATTTAACAGATCTCCTATTGGACATAATCCAAAATTAGGAGCGATATTTGATTGTATTCCTTGTAAGGATAAACGCCCAGAATTATTCGCAAGATTTATACGAAACAACACAGAAGGTAAAGGTCAGCTATTCACCGATATTGATGAATTGAACAATTTTCCTGATTACCAAACTCTTATAAAGAGGTATAACGATAGTCTTTGGGATGGACACAGACCTGCTAGTGATTTGATGTTTGAACACAATCAAGTATTTATAAATGCTTACAATCTTGACACTTGTAAGGTGATTGAGGCGTTACAAAACCTGGCTGAATCAGGCATTGAAAATTACTCCAATGATGTTGACATTTGGTTACTCTTTGATGATTACGAGATTGACTGTGATGAGAAAAAGGATATCATTAGCCATATCTTCTCAGAATCAAGGGTTGGTGTAATATATGGTTCTGCAGGTGTAGGTAAATCAACGCTGATAAACCATGTTTCCCACTATTTAAATGATACAGAAAAATTATACCTAACACAGACAAATCCTGCGAAAGAGAACTTGATGAGAAAGATTGATGCCGAAAATACAACTTTTTCAACAATTGAAAGTTTTAAGCACCAAGGTTCTTCTTTCACAAAATATAAATTATTAGTTATCGATGAATGTAGCACTGTTAGCAATAAAGATATGGTTGAGGTATTGCAAAAAGCAAATTTTGAAATGCTTTTATTGGTTGGAGACACTTATCAGATAGATGCAATTCAATTTGGCAACTGGTTCTCCGTATTAAAATCATTCTTGCCAGAAAGCTCTGTTTTCGAGCTTTCTCAGCCTCATCGAACTAAGGACGAGCGATTGCTTGAACTATGGAATAAAGTCAGACATATGGATGATACTGCAAAAGAAGTTATTGAGAGAGAAAGCTATTCATTAAAAGTAGAAGAAACACTACTATCTTCTCTTGAACCAGGTGAGGCTATCCTCTGCCTAAATTATGATGGCTTGTATGGAATAAACAACATAAACAGATTCCTGCAAGAAAGTAATCCTAACCCTGCTGTCACTTGGGATATCCAACAATACAAAGTTGGAGACCCTATCCTATTCCTTGACTCAGATAGATTTCGTCCCATCATACACAACAACATGAAAGGCATACTTCAAGGAGTAAAAACAATAGATGCAGACACTATGGAAGAACGTATTCAATTTGATGTTGAAATACAAAAGACGGTAGATGAGCGTGATGTTTCAGGCTTGAATCTTGAACTTCTTGAATGTTTCGAGAAAGAAGAAAAATCTTTAATTAGATTTTATGTTCATAAACTAAAAAGTGCAGATGAGGATGGCGAAGATTCCGGCACAGCAGTTCCATTCCAAGTTGCTTATGCCGTATCAATCCATAAAGCACAAGGTTTAGAATATGACTCTGTTAAAATAGTAATAACAGATGAGGTGGAAGAATTAGTAACACACAATATTTTCTACACTGCCATCACTAGAGCAAGAGAAAAATTGAAGATTTACTGGACCCCAGAAGTTGAAGAAAAGGTAATCAACAGAATCAAGCCCCGAGATATAAGCAAGGATGTTGAACTTTTAAAAAATTATCTGACTGATAAACAACAAACTGATTCACTTGCTTTTTTGCTGTGAAACAAGGAGGTAGAAAATGCGCATCAGCTATAACAAGTTATGGAAAATGTTAATTGACAAAGAAATGAATAAAAATGACCTAAAGGAGGCTGCAGAAATCAGTGCTGCTTCCATTGCTAAACTTGGCAAAGGTGCGAATATTACCACCGATGTTCTTCTTAAAATCTGCGAAGCAATGGATTGTAAGTTAGAAGATATCATGGAAACCATCAAAGATTAAAGGAATCGTGGACTGCAAATATGTATCTCATATTCGTATTAAACCGAATGGACATATTACCTACAAACGACGCTGCATTTTTGCAGGCTTATGAATGGCTATACAAGACAACGGACCGTTCTGACGCATCTATAATAAATAGATGTAAAAAATGGAAACCTTACTCTTCCATTGCAAGTAGATACCTATATCGAGCATTGGATGATGGCTTCACAAAAGAAGATTTTCATTTATTCAAATAACAAGGAGGATTTATTATTATGAACAATAACAATGTACAAAATTTTAAAGATGAAGCTGAACAACTAATGAAAAACTATTCAGACAGTTTTTCCGCAAAGCAATACAATGACGAAAACAATGACTATGATATTCTTATGGAATTATTTAATATTTCACCAATCACTAAAAGAGAAAATAGACAGTATTGGGGAAGGGAACTCGGTAAATTCTGGGAAAGATTCGTTGTTGATTTATTCAAGAATACCCGACCTGATTTATTTAAGCCTGCAGAAAAATATGGTCTAGATGAACCATATGACTTAATTGTTGGTAATTATGCAATTGATACAAAATATCGAGTAGGTTCAGGTGATTCTGGAACATTAAAAAAATTTAAGCAATATGGTGAAATGATAAAGGAACTTGGCTATACACCAGTTTTTTTAATGGTACGAGAAGATAACCTCCCTGCTGCAATGACTGCAATTAAAAACGGAGGCTGGATAGCATATACAGGAAATGACGCATTTTCATTTATTAAAGAATACACCGGCATAGACATAGTAAAGTTATTTAAGGATTATGGAAATACATATCATATTAATCGATAAACTCTAAGAACTTAAAACAGAGAAATAAGCTATTGTCGCTCTCGGCAAAGACTTATTTCTCTGTTTTTCTACTTATTTGATGACGCTTTTTCAATTCTATCATTAGCAATTGATACATATTCTGGATTACGTTCTATTCCGATCCAACTAATTCCCAAATTAATAGCAGCAACAGCCGTTGTTCCTGAGCCTAAAAATGGGTCAATTACCACATTACCTTCAATTGGTGGGATAACCATTTCAACTAATTTTTGTATTAACTCTAATGGTTTTATAGTAATATGCGTATTACTCTCTGTTTTTGGATCTCTTTTAATGTCTTCAATAATATTGGATTGAAAGCCATCTATGTTTGCCCCTTTAGTTTTTAGCAACCCCACATCATATTTTTGTAGTGTATTCAAATAGTTATTAACGAGAGGTTTTTGAACGACAGTTATTGCCTCCCATTCACTTCTCAATGCGCTGTGCCATCCCTTCCACAGTTCAGAATTTTCATCACCCATTTTTTCAAGTTTTTTTTCCGCATTAAGACCTTTTGGTATACCGCTTTGCCTTCTCCATACAATAGTGTCTCTTGCATAAAATCCAACATCTTCAAGAGCAACTTGTATATGTGCCGATGTTCTTGTGCTATTGAATACAAGAACATATGAACCGGGTTTTAGTACTCTAAATAGTTCTGCACCCCACACTTTTATCCAATCTCTATATTCTAAAATATTATCTCGATTCTTTTTATACCATCTTTCATTTCTCACCCCACCAGCAAGTCCACTACCATATGGGATGTTTTTCACAAGTGTAGATGACTCTTTTTCCTGACTTCTTTTAATACGTCTTTCAATTTCTTCGTCATCCCAATTTCTTCCAATAAATTCATAATTATATGGTGGATCAGTAATACAACCCGCAATAGAATTATCGTCAATTTCCTTCAATACTTCCAGTGAATCACCACATATTACTCTATTAATATATTTATCATTCATACATATTATCTCCTAATCTATAATAATTCGCTAACAAAAATCCATTATTCCATCGCACTTTTGCCACTTTCAACCCAAGCATCAAGTTCTGATTTCTTAAATTTCCACTGTTTTCCTATCTTATGGGCAGGTATGCCGACATCCTTTTTTATCCAATTTCGTATGCTGTCTTTATTGACATCAAGGTATTCTGCCGCAGCATCTATTCCAATCCATTTGTCGTCATTATTTTCGTGCATTTGCAAAGCCTCCTTATCCAACTACTTCACCACAGCAATTATAACATTAAACAGCCTAAATATCAATGAATATATATGATTTGATATGATTTTATATTAATATACACATTAATATCTGACACAAAAAATCCCGAGAATCAGAGTCGCCCCCAACTCTTGGAATTCCTATTTCCTATTTCCTATATCAATCCCATCAACACAACCTACCTGTTTTTATCCTGTCAACTCAACCCTAAGGTATTTCTATCGTGGATATGTTTGGTTCTGATTTATTCAATAAAAAATCCGAGAGCCAGAGTTTCTACTCCTACCCTCGGAAATCCCTTTATTTCAAGGCTCTTTAAGCCTTTACCTATCTTTTCTTGTTATCAATACAACACTCTCCACATGTATCAACTAAGGAAACATATCAATACTAAATTTTCTTAGATATAATATTATATAAAATAATAATTTTCAATAAACAAATAATATTACACATTTTAACAATACCCTAAACCTTTTAATTATTCCCCTAATCGTTAAAAAGTAGGTGCATAATTTAATTTTAAGGGTGCAAGAGTAGTCGGCAACTACAGTGCTGAACCACAGCAGAACACCCCATAAACGACAAAAAACCTTGAAACCACGCAGTTTCAAGGTTTTTTTAGATAGAAAAACAGCAAGCCAATGTATCATTAGCTTGCTGTAATTATGGTTTGACTAGGTGTAGTTAGCTTTTTATACAATTTAACGCAAACCCCTTGTAAAATCAGACTTTTTCCTGTATTATTAGAATTAACAAAACTGGAGACATCTAAATAAAAAGTAGGCTAAATTGGTTTAAGTCACGAAAGGAGCGGCTATATGACTAATAACACTAAAGTAACAGTAATACCACCAACTAACAGATACAGCAATAAAGTTGGCATTTATTGTCGTGTCAGCTCCAAAAGTGAGGAGCAATTAAACAGCCTTGTAAACCAAGTGTCTTTTTTGACGCAAATAGTGTCTACTAAATTAGGCTGGCATTTGGTAGATATATATTTAGATATTCGTTCTGGTTCTGATGCTAAAAGCAGAATTGAATTTCAGCGCCTACTAAATGATTGCCGTAGCGGTAAGGTGGATTTAGTATTTACAAAGAGTATTAGTAGGTTTGGTCGCAACACCTCTGAAATATTATCGGCCATCAATAGCCTTCGTGAATGCCAAGTAGAAGTGGTATTTGACCAAGAGGAGGTTAGCACTAATGACCCATCATCCAGTCTTTACCTATCTATAATGGAAGGTGTAGCACAGGCTGAAAATGAAAATCGCAGTAAAAATGTCCGCTGGGGCCTTATGAAAAAAGCTGAGGAAGGCACCGCCAAAATGTTTAATAGAAAGTGCTATGGCTATGTATTAGATGAAAATGGAGAATTAAAGATTGACCGTGAACGAGCAGACATAGTTATAAAGATATTTGAAATGTACTTACAGGGTAAAAGCATCGTTGGTATTATAAGTGCATTAGAAAATCAACAGATACCTTCTCCCAGTGGTAAGGTAAAATGGAGTAAGCGTTCCATAGAACTTATGCTAAGAAATGAAAAATACTCTGGCGATGTGATAATATTTAAAACATACAACTCGGATGGTCTTGTAAAAAGGCGAGTTTCAAACAAGGATGGGGCAAGGGATAAGTATTTATCTGTTTCAAATCATCCGGCAATTATATCAAAAGAGACCTTTGAGGCTGTCCAATCTGAGATTGAACGCAGATGTAATGTTGTTAAAAGTGATGATGCTACAAAGCGTAAGTCTACCAAGTACAGTTCTAAGGCAAAAAATATTACATAATAGCCTATTTTTATATTGTATTTTGCAATACTATCTTGACTAGGTTGTTGTGATTTATACATTTTAACGATACCCTAAACCTTTTAATTATTCCCCTAATCGTTAAAAAGTAGGTGCATAATTTAATTTTGAGGGTGCAAGAGTAGTCGGCGACTACAGTGTTGCGCTACAGCCGAACACCCCACAAACAACGAAAAGCCTTGAAACCACGCAGTTTCAAGGCTTTTTTGCATAGAAAAACAGCAAGCCAATGTATAATTAGCTTGCTGTAATTATGGCGGAGTAGGAGAGATTCGAACTCTCGCGCCGGTTACCCGACCTATACCCTTAGCAGGGGCACCTCTTGAGCCAACTTGAGTACTACTCCGTAGCTAAATTTGTAATTATATCTATTAAATTGTGGGATAAAAAAAGTTGGCGGAGAGGGTGAGATTCGAACTCACGGCACTTTCGTGTCACTGGTTTTCAAGACCAGCTCCTTAAACCGCTCGGACACCTCTCCATGTGTTAGTCAGCCAACGAATGATATTATAGCATAGTAGACATACCATTGTCAAGGCTTTTTCACAAAAAAACGAAAAAATATTTGAGGTATATCCGCACTCAGTTATTGAGTGCGGATATTAATAAAAACTTGATTATTTAACTATTTCGTAAGTACCTTTAACCATGATAATTACATCTGTTGCAGCCTTAAAACCCCTGCCCTCTGCCTTAGGCACAACCAAAAGACAGTTAGAAGGAACGCTTTCACCTGATGAAAGGTCATAGCCTCTTGTAAGGTCAGCGACACCGCCATTAGCACTACCGATAATTGTACCAGAACCCTGACGAAGAATAAACTCTGTACCTTCTCCACCCTGGAATGTTTCACCAGCATAAACAGTAATAACAGAGAAAGAATTATTCTGACCATTTGATGTAAGGAAATCCTTTATGTACTCATGAATATTAGGCATTAATACATCTTCAACATAGCTCTTTGTGATAACCGGGTCCCCCTCACTACCAGGAGCTGCATACATAATCCCTACTCCGCCAAGAATAACAACACTAAGTACAAGGCCAAAAACAACAGCACTTATGATGAGGTTCTTCAAGCTGATTCTTACCTTTCTTCTGATTCTTGGTTTATTAATTTGTGGTTCACTATTTTCTTTGTTAAATATTTTCATTGGAATCGTCCCTTTCTTATTTGTACATACATTATACTTTATATGACAAAAAAAATCAAGCGTTTTCAAAACAATGTAATAAAACAAAAAATCCGAGGGAATATTACTTCCATCGGATTATAAGATCAATTATATTTATCATTTTCTCTATGTGCTAGTCCAAAACTAATTGCAAGAGCATTATCTACCTGCTCCATATGATTATCGTCAAGTCTCCCTATTTTATCTCTCAATCTCTCTTTATCAATTGTACGGATTTGTTCCATAAGAATTACAGAATCTTTGGTTAAACCGCCGCTCTGTGCATCAATCTCAATATGAGTGGGCAAATTTGCCTTGTTTATTTGAGAAGTAATTGCTGCTGCAATTACTGTTGGACTATATTTATTTCCTATATCGTTTTGAACAATCAAAACAGGTCTTACTCCTCCCTGCTCACTTCCGATAACAGGGCTTAAATCTGCGTAGAAAATATCTCCTCTTTTTACAATCACGCTATTCACACTCCGATAGTTTTTCCTCGTATGAGAGATATTGACGATTGTCTGCTTCAAGGGCAAATTCTGCTTCTTCCAGGTTTATCTTGCCCATAAGCTGATAACCTTTCTTCATTTGCTCCTCAAGTTTTTCATAGTCACGCTTCTCCAAATACAAACGCAGTGCTTTTCTGATAAGTCCGCTACGACTAATACCATCTTCTTTGGCATACTCGTCTGCTGCGTCTATAAGCTTATCAGATAGGTGCAAAAGCACCTTTTTTGGCTCTGCCACACTAATCAAGCCCCCTTTTATACACTTTTAAAATTCTGCGTCAGAATACATTAGGCTAACTACTTTGTATATATAATTTATATCTCTAATATATATACTGATATTATATATCAATATGTAGCTATCGTCAATGTTAATTTATACCAAATAGTTCTTGACTGCAGACACCTTACCATGCGTTGTATAAACTCGGGGGACTCTTCTTCCGATGTCACATAAAATCTCGTAGCCGATAGTGTCTTTCCAAGCGGCAACCTCCTCTATTGAAACTTGAGTATTACCTGATCTGCCAAATAGGATAACCTCATCTTCAACATTAATATTATTGACACCGTTTAACTTAATCATACATTGATCCATACAAATTGTTCCAACCACAGGAACACGAACTCCTCCAGCAATTACACAGGCTTTTCCGGACATATTTCTAGAATATCCGTCAGCATATCCAACTGGAATCGTTCCTATTATATCACCAGCCTCGGCTGTATATCTGCTACCATAGCTTACACCTTCATCACCATGCATAATTTTGATCTGTGCTAAAGTAGTTTTAAGCTGCATAACAGGTTGCAGATTAATGTCCCATTCAATTTCACTAGATGGTTCAACTCCATAAAGAATAATACCTGCGCGAACCATATCAAGATGCATATGTGGATATCTTATAAGTGCTGCGCTATTACATACATGCTTTATTGGAATATTGATACCGCGTTTTTCCAACTCATCTGCAACGGATATATACCTTTGAAATTGCTTTTCTGTCAATGAATCATCAGCAGAATCAGCTTTCGCAAAATGAGTGAATAAACCTTCAATCTTTATGTTCGGAAGCTTTGCAATCTTAACAATATCATTAACTGATTCTTCTACAGCATCCTCATTATTGCAAACAAAGCCAACTCTTGACATACCAGTATCAACCTTAATATGAATTTTGCACTCTGTTTGAAGATCAACCGCAACCTCTGAAAAGCGCTTCGCCATATTATAGCTCATAATTGCGGGCTGAATATTATTAACAATAATCTTTTTTGCCTGGCATAAGGGGGTGTAGCCCAGAAGCATAATCGGATTATCAATACCGTTGTTACGAAGCTCAACTCCCTCATCAACAAACGCAACCGCAAAGCAATTTGCACCGCATTTAGCAAGAGTATTAGCTACCTGTACAACACCATGACCATAGGCATCACTTTTAATTACAGCTAGTATTTTAGCGTCACCGCTAACCTTACTTCTTATTTCATTAAAATTGTGCTCCAGTGCGTCAATAGAAACCTCAGCCCAGGTTCTTCTTACATAATCATTGTTAAGCATAAATCATTCAACTTCTTTCACTATATCAATTGCTTCACCGATATAACTTATCATATCAGTTGGGAGCATAGAGTAAATTCCTTTGTATTCTTTGGCAATATCTCCGCTCAAACCGTGGAGATACACGCCACACAGCGCCGCATTTTGGGTAGTCATTCCTTGACCGATAAATGATGCTATCATCCCAACCAGAACATCACCACTACCCCCTGTTGCCATCCCTTCATTGCCTGTATTGTTAATATAGCAACGCCCATCAGGTAGGGCAATAACTGTGCCTTTTCCTTTAAGGACTAATACAACATTGTATTTAGTAGCAAACATAGTCGCTACTGTCACTTTATCTTTATTTATTTCTTCTATCGTTAAGCCAGAAAGCCTTGAAAACTCCATAAGATGCGGTGTAATCACAACATTTTTTCCGTCTATAAGATGGATGTCTTCCGAAAGTATATTAAGACCATCTGCATCTATAACCATGGGCAAATTTGATTGTTTTATTATTTCAGCAAAAGCTCTCTTAGTCTGAGGTTTAGTGGAAAGACCACAACCAATCAAAAGAACATCAGAATTCTTTAAGTGGGAAGAAATTTCTCCAACACTCTCCTGCGAAATAGCTCCGTCAAATTCTGCAACCGGTATTGTCATAGCCTCAATCAAGGTCTTTTCCATAACAATATTCAGAGAACGAGGAATTGCAAGTTTTACAAGTCCACAGCCGCTACGAAGAGCTGCTTCACAGCTAAGTCTGGCAGCACCTGTCATACCCTCTGAGCCAGCAACAACGAGGATTTTTCCACAGCTACCCTTATGAGAATCAGTGCTTCTTTGTGGAAGCATCTGCTTGACATCGCTTTTTTCTAGCAGATAGGTTGTAATATTTTCCTCATTAATTGCATCGATTGGAATAGATATGCTTTTAAGGACAAGTTTACCTACATTATCTGACCACAATTGACCTTGCTTAATAAGTGCAAATGTAACAGTTTTATCTGCCTTTACGCTTATGCCACAAGTAATGCCACTAGCACCATCAGTCCCACTTGGGACATCAACAGAAATAATGTAACTTTTGGTATTATTAATATATTCTATTATTTCTTTTTGTTCTTGACGAACATCACCAGATAAACCTGTGCCTAGCATCGCATCTATAATAACATCATATTCCTTAAGCTTATCAAAGGTAACAAAAGGAACACCAATATCTTTCGCATATTTATAGTTAAGCTTGGCATCATCTGTTTTTGGTGGTGAAACGCATAATACCTCAACCATCTTACCACTGCAAAAAAGCTGACGAGCTACCGCATAGCCATCCCCACCGTTGTTACCCGAACCGCACACTACAAGAAAGCTTTTAGCTTTAGGCGGTAGTTCGCAAACCACAGCAGAAGCAGCGTTCTCCATAAGCAAAAGGGAGGGAACCCCCTTTTTAACTGCTCTTTGGTCTATATTATTCATTTGTGTAGGAGTTGCAATAAGCATAACCTTCAACCTTTCAAATCATTCAGTATATGCGATAACAAATGCTACAGCATAACTATCACAGTGCGATATTGACAGAAAAGCTTTTTTATCGTATAAATAGGGTTTTCCATCCGAATTATGGAGAATCTCATAATCATCTATTACCCCCCCCATAGCCTTAACTGCCGCTTCTTTGGCAGCAAACATACCTGCATAGGTCTGAAAGGGGTTGTGTTTAGATGAGGCATAGTCCCTTTCGTTATTTGTAAACACCCTGTTTAACAGGTGCTCATTATTAACAGCCTTTTCTATACGATTAATTTCAACAATATCTGTACCTACTCCTATTACATTCATCTTCTTCTCCTATTAATAGCGTCGAGGATTTTATCATTCGGCTGGATATACAAGCAGGTTTTAATGCCGCGATTGTTAAAGATAGCACCATATGTTTCAGTAGAGTTAATATCACCTTCAGCATGAATGATTTTTATTGGAGTGATATTTTTCACTCTATTGATAAATCCATCATTTGCCTGCTCGAAAGTTTCAAAATTCTTAACCTCAACAGAAATAATACGCTTTCTTCTTTTACGGTTAGTAATTTTATCGATAGATAAATCGCCGTTAAAAAAGGCATATTCATACTCAATATTTCGTGATACGATAACTCTGTATGCCAGATAGGCTATTCCCACTACAAGCCAGAACAAAATCACAATATAAGTTGAGATTGCCTGCAAAGATAGCACGATAAAACAGCATAGAAATGCAACAAGGCAGGTCAGTAGCCAAATGCCATAATCTGCAACTGTCTTTTTTCTTTTTACAATACATTCAATAAAATTATTCATCTATATTCACCCACTTATTTTATATATCCACCATCTTCAATAATTTGCTTACGAAGAAGCTGAACATCAATGTTATGCATATCGATATTTTGTGAGTTCATAGCAATAGCCGCTGCTTTACCTGCCGCTTCACCCATACAGAGACATACAGGCATAACTCGTGTGCTTCCCTGAAGGGCTCTGTCAGTAGAAATGCTTCTACCAGCTACAATAACATTCTTCAGTCCCTTTGGAGTAAGGCATCTGTAAGGAACACCGTGAGATTCACCAGGATTGTATCTGCGAGCTCTAGTCTCCAAATCAAGCTTACCCGAATTGATAAGCTTAGCTTCTTCAGCTGAGTGGTGCACATCAATATAATAGCTGTTACGACAGATTTCATCGTCGAAGGTTTTTCTATCAAGATAGTCATCGGTAACAAGAATATAATCACCGAGAATTCTTCTTGTTTCTCTGATTCCCATAAGTGGGGCGGTAAGAGAGACCTTTGAGCCTGCGAAGGTCTTTGGCTGATAATCCACAAGTGCACGATGAATCTCGTGGGCAAGCTTTCTACCCTTTATAAGAGCATCAGATACACTGTGAGGATCTGTATTGTCTACATTCCAGATGTGTCCTGCATTAAAGCCTACTGTACCGGGAGCTACTTCGTTATTACACAAGTGTCCATCTGGGATGTCATATTTGCCTGATGCAACTATTTCGTGAATCGGGCTCTGATTGTTATTTGGATGAAGCCATGGACCTGATCTATAGCTGTAAATATTAACATTAGAAACCTCAAAGCAATGAGTTGCTGGCTGATAGCCGCTGCCTTCATCAACAGGGATAACCTCTGCCCCTGCCCAAGCAGCAAGGTCAGCATCGCCAGTACAATCAATATATACTTTTGCCTTATAAGCAGAAAGACCCGCCTTATTGCTTACGATGATAGTTTTAACTTCACCATCTTCCGCTTCTACTGCACTGAGCATTGTGTTAAAGAGAATATCCGCACCAGCTTCAGTAACAAGCTTATCATATACAAGCTTTAAATGTTCAGGCTCTATAGCAACCCAATCTACGTCACCAGGCTTAACATGGTCAACTCCGGCATTTGAAGCATTGAATATCTCCTGCGCAATTCCTTTATATATAACCTGCTCTTTGTCAGAGAATGGACACCATGTTGGAACAAGACCCATTGTACTCATACCACCAAGACAACCAGTTGCTTCGATGATAAGTGTTTTTGCACCTTTTCT
>JAQVYH010000010.1 GCA_029004515.1 Eubacteriales bacterium
CTCTTGAGGTATCTCAAATAGCAAGAACTATCGCCAGATGCTTAAGACTTAATGAAGATTTAACAGAAGCTATTTCCTTAGGGCATGACCTTGGGCACACACCTTTTGGACACGCTGGAGAGGATAAACTTAGTGAAATTTGTCCTTATGGATTTGACCATGCAAAACAAAGCCTTAGAATAGTTGACTTTCTTGAAAGCGGAAAAGGATTGAACCTTACATACGAAGTAAGAGACGGGATAGCAAATCACACTAGCTGTTATGTATCCGAGACCCCGGAAGGTCAAATTGTACAATTTGCTGATAGAATTGCCTATGTCAATCACGATATAGATGATGCTGTCCGTGGTGGTATAATAACAAATGATGACATTCCAAAGGAATGTACTGATATTCTTGGCAAAACTCATTCTGATAGAATAGATACAATGATTCGAGCAGTCATCAATGTCAGCATGAATAAAAGTGAAGTATCAATGGCAGAACCGATATATTCAGCAATGCTTAATCTAAGGACTTTTATGTTTGAGAATGTATATATTGACTCTGTTGCAAAAGCAGAAGAGGAGAAGGCAACTAAGATTATTGAAGCCTTATATTTCTACTATATAGATCACCCTGAAGAAATCAAAGAATACAACGATGGTGATGATGTTCACAGAATTGTTTGTGATTATATTGCAGGTATGTCAGACTCATATGCTATAAAGACATATAAGGACATATTTGTACCTAAAGCATGGCATGTAGTGTAATAATATCAATCAATCGAGATGATAAATGCTCAATTCACAGCATTTATCATCTTTTTTATGTCTATACAACGGTTTATTGTAGTATTTTGTATAAATTATATACTTTTAGCCAAAATATTTATGAATATTCTATTCCTGTAACTACCCGGATGTGTTGAATAAAAAAAGGAATCGTGCTAAAGATGTCGAAAGTGTAATTACAAAGAAATAATTAAGTATAATAGGAGCAATTATGCCAAGTTTTTTTTCTGAAGAATTTATTCAAGAAGTTATATACAGGAATAATATAGAGGATATTATCTCAAGCTATACTCCTTTGAAGAAAGCTGGTAGAAGTTTAAAGGGATTGTGTCCATTTCACAATGAAAAGACACCCTCTTTCTCAGTTTCATCGGATAAGCAATTATATCACTGCTTCGGTTGTGGTGAGAGCGGCACTGTATTAAACTTTATTATGAAAATCGAAAATTTGGATTTTGTGGAAGCTATCAAGTTTTTGGCTGATAGAGCCGGTATGGAAATACCAGTTACAAGCTATGAAAAAGGACATTCGAGAGAACTTATGCAAGCTATCTATGATATCAATAAAGAGGCGGCGTTGTATTATCACAAACAGCTTTTTACCGAAGAAGGAAAAGTAGCACTTAGTTATATAAAAGGTAGGCAGTTATCTCTTGAAACTACAAAACATTTTGCTCTAGGTTATGCTCCCAAGAACGGTGGATTAGTTAAACATCTTATATCTTTAGGTTATGATGAAGACACTATTCTAAAAGCTGACCTGACAGCGTCAACAAACAGCGGAAGAATATATGAAAGATTTTCTAACAAATTAATGTTCCCCATTATAGATAAGAGAAAAAATGTTATTGGTTTTGGCGGAAGGGTTTTAGACGATTCAAAACCTAAGTATATTAACACATCTGATACTCTTGTATATGATAAAGGCAGAAACCTATTTGCTCTGAATTTTGCAAAAGATTCTCCTGCTGATTATATAATTTTAGTAGAAGGATATATGGATGTTATTTCTCTACATCAAAGTGGTATTACATCAGCTGTTGCATCTCTAGGTACAGCATTAACTCCAGAGCAGGCAAAGGCAATTAAAAGAACTAAACCTGAAGTTGTAATTGCCTATGATAGCGACGAGGCTGGACAAAAGGCTACAAGAAGAGCTATCGAAATTTTGACAGATGCAGGACTAGTTGTTCGTGTATTATCGCAAAAAAACAGCAAAGATCCTGATGACTTTATTAAAGAATTTGGCGCAGGTGCGTATATTGAACTTATAAATCAAGCACCGGTACAAATAGAATATAAAATCGCTAAATTTAAAGAAAAATACAATCTTTCTATCCCACAAGATAAAGTTGAATATCTCAAAGAATTAGCAATTGAATTAGCTAAATTTGATAGCGCTGTAGAAAGAGAAGTTTATGCAAAAAAAACTGCGTCTGAAACAGGAATATCTGAAGATGCAATTTTATCTGAAATTGAACGAGTTCTGCAAGAAAGAAATAAGAATGCTCGCTTCCAGAGAAGTTTCTCGAAGCCGGAACAACCTTCAGGTGCAGTTAAAAGCATGGCTAGTTCAGAAAAACTTTTGATTGCTCTTATGTGTAATGATCCGTCAGTTATTAAAGCCATAAAAAGCAAGATCGATTTGGATTGTTATTCTTCCCAAATTTATAGAGAGATAATCAGTAAGCTTTATGAAGGCATTGACGTGAAAATACTGTTAACCAACCCGGATTTTTCGGATGTATTGGCAGATATTATATTTGGCGATATAAGCATTGAAAATGTTCAAAATTCGCTTAATGAAATTATAAGAACCGTGTTGTTGGAGCACAATAAGAGATTGCAACAGGATGCAATTAATAATGGTGATATCAACAAGCTTAATCAGTTAATTAACGAAAGCAGGAGGATTGATTCCGATGGGAAACAATAAAAAACAAACTGAAATGTGTGAAGAGACTACAGACAATCTTACAAGAGAAGCTACACTCAGCATCGAAAGACAAAAACAAGCGCTTAAACAGCTTATCGAAAAAGGTCGTAAAAAGAACCAATTATCTTACAGAGAAATTGCTGATACTTTGGAAGAAATTGAACTTGCACCGGAGCAAATAGAAAAGGTGTATGAACAAATCGAAAACTGCGGTATTGAGTTAGTTGGTGGAGATTTAGATGAGACAGAAGAAGACATTAAAATCGATGAAATTGAAGATGAAGAGATAGACCTTACAATTCCAGATTCAATCACGATTGACGACCCTGTAAGAATGTATCTTAAAGAAATTGGTAAGGTTCCACTACTCACTTCTGAAGAAGAAATTGAACTTGCAAAAAAAATGATGGATGGGGATGAATACGCAAGAAAGCGTCTTTCAGAATCTAACCTTAGACTTGTTGTAAGTATTGCCAAAAGATATGTAGGTAGGGGTATGTTATTCCTTGATCTTATTCAAGAAGGTAACTTAGGCCTTATTAAAGCTGTAGAAAAATTTGATTATTCTAAAGGATACAAGTTCAGTACTTATGCAACTTGGTGGATTAGACAGGCTATAACAAGAGCTATTGCTGACCAGGCAAGAACCATCAGAATTCCTGTTCATATGGTTGAGACAATTAACAAGTTAATCCGCGTTTCTCGTCAATTGTTGCAGGAATTAGGTAGAGAGCCTACCCCTGAAGAGATCGCTAAAGAACTTAATATTTCTGTTGACAAAGTTAGAGATATTCAGAAAATTGCACAGGAACCGGTATCTTTAGAGACACCTATAGGCGAGGAAGAAGACAGCCACCTTGGCGATTTCATTCCAGATGACGATGCCCTTGCGCCTGCAGATGCTGCTTCATTTATGCTCCTTAAGGAGCAGTTAGTGGATGTTCTTTCATCATTATCAGACAGAGAAGAAAAAGTCTTAAGACTTCGTTTTGGTCTTGATGATGGTCGTAGCAGAACTCTCGAAGAAGTTGGTAGTGAGTTTGGCGTTACAAGAGAAAGAATCAGACAGATTGAAGCAAAAGCCCTTCGCAAGCTTCGCCATCCAAGTAGAAGTAAAAAACTAAAGGACTTTTTAGACTGATGATTGAACTTACTCCTAGACTTAAAACTATAGCTGATTTAGCTTGTTTAAATGGTGTACCTACAACTGTTTGTGATGTTGGCACCGACCATGGATATATCCCTGTTTATTTAGCACAACTAGGTGCAGAGCATGTAATTGCTACTGATATTAGTGCACCATCAGCTCAGAAAGCTATTGATAATGCAACTAAATATTCAGTAAGCGAGATTCTTTCTGTACGAGTTGGAGATGGTCTTAATACTGTTAAGCATAACGAAGCCGAATGCGTAATTATTGCCGGCATGGGTGGACTTATGATTACGAAGATATTATCGGCATACATTCCAAAGGGTGTAAAAAACCTTGTTTTGCAGCCAATGCGTTCGGGCTATGAGTTACGACAGTATCTAGTTGATAATGGATTTTCCATTACAAAAGAAGTTCTTTGTGAGGATGATAACAGAATCTATAATATTATGCTTGTTGATTATGGAACAGGCGACAATAATGATTTTAATCTGAATTACGGCAAGATTGATAGATCTCCTTTGTATTATAAATACATAGAAAAAAGGAAAATATCATTGAGTAAAAAAATCGATGGGATTATTACTGGAGGGGGAATACCCGATAGTATCCTTGTTAAAAGATTGACTCAGTTAGATGAAATTTTGGAAGGCAGGTGATACCAATGTACTCTGTAGAGGATATAGAAAATCTTATAGAAAAATGGGCACCAAAAAGCTTATGCTGCGAAGGCGACAATGTAGGTCTTTTAGTTGGACGGAAAAATGCTGATGTAAAAGGTGTTTTGGTTGCTTTTGAGGTAACTTCCGATATTATAGATGAAGCTATTGAAAAAGGTGCTAATTTAATTGTGTGTCATCACCCGCTCATATTTTATCCACTGCTTAATCGCGTCACAGATTGCGAATATGTACAGGGATTGGTTCTTCGACTAATCGAGAATCATATTTCACTCATTGCAGCTCATACAAATCTTGATTGGGCAGAAAATGGCGTAACGCAGACACTTGCTGAAAATCTTGGAATTGAGATAATTGATAATCTTAAAGAAAATGAAGGTGTGTATGGTAATATAGAACCTAGAACCCTTATGGATTTTGCAAATGATGTAAAAGATGAATTAAGTTGTCCACACCTTAAATATGTAGGTGAAAATCAAAAGCTAATTAAGACTGTTGCTGTAGTTAGTGGCGGTGGAGGAGATTATATAAAATATGCTCTTGAACATGGGTGTGACGCCTTTGTATCGGCAGATTTTAAGTATCATCAAGCCCATATGGCATATGAAAATGATATAGCAATCATAGATGCTGGGCATTTTGAAACTGAAAATATTATACTAAGTAAAGTTTATGATTATCTTTGCGATAACACAAATGGTGTTCATATTTTCTTATCTAGTAGAAACAAATCATTTTATAAATACATTTAATAATTATTGAGTAAGTCAGACTGTCGCGGAGGTGGCAATTGCCATCGATGAGGAAAGTCCGGGCTTCATAGGGCAGGGTGCCGGGTAACTCCCGGTGGAGGCGACTCTAAGGATAGTGCAACAGAAATAGACTACCGCTTGCGGTACAGGTGGAAAGGCGAGGTAAAAGCTCACCGGCGTATAGGTAACTATGCGGCCATGTAAACCCCATCCGATGCAACACCAACTGGAAGGCTTGAATCGGCCCGATTACTTCCGAAAGGTGGCTTGAGTGGTGTAGAGATACATCACCTAGATAGATGACAGTTTAATACAGAACCCGGCTTATAGATTTGCTCAATTACTATTAAAACAAACGGTGTGTATCTACCAATGATACACACCGTTTTATTATTAGAAAATTCTATGCAAGCCAAGAACCTTGCCTACAATATACACTTTGTCTGAAATTATTGGTTGATAGTCAGCATTTTCCGGTTGAAGTCTGATCATATTATTCTCGTTATAATAAGTTTTAACTGTAGTAGCATCATCCACCATAGCTACTACAACGTCGCCATTTTCAGCTGTGCGCTGTTGTTTTACTATGATATAGTCTCCCTCGTGTATTCCTTTTTCAATCATGCTGTCGCCATGTACTTTTAGTATAAATAAATCATCTGAACTACCATAGATGTCAGGTAGCTGAATGTAGCCTTCTATATTCTCGAACTCCACTAATGGCTGACCTGCTACTATTGTTCCAAGCAATGGAGCTGATATGATTTTACTCCTCTGAGATTCAACAGGCATTATTGCTCTTTTTTTCTGTTCCATTCTGCTAATTAAGCCTTTTTCCGATAATCTTTTGATGTATCCTTGAACAGTAGAGGTAGAGGAGATTGACAATCCTTTGCATATCTCTCTCATAGATGGAGCAAATCCATTATTATTAACGTATTCAACGATATAATCATAAATTTGTTTTTCTCTTAATTCTTTATTCATTTAATCACCTTTCTTTTCGTCAGAAAGAGGGTTTCTTTCCACCGCAGAGCGCAATCTTTCATCATCTAGATGAGTGTATATCTCTGTAGTGGATAGTGTTGCGTGTCCAAGAATCTCTTGTAATATTCTTATGTCAACATTGCCATATTTGTACATTAAGGTTGCGGCGGTGTGTCTTAATTTATGAGTGGAGTACTGCGTTGTGTCTATTCCTGCTAAATCCATATACTTTTTTACTATATTCTGCACTCCACGCTGACCTAATCGAGTTTTGTTCTTATTAAGAAACAGAGCATCCTGATCCTTAACACCATCATGCGGTCTTACCTCAAGATATTTGTCGAGCGCTGAAACGCAAGAGTTATTCAAATATATTTTTCTTTGTTTGTTGCCCTTACCTGTGACGGTAAGAGAATTGTTTCTGATACTGCTTATATTAATGCCTACCAATTCTGATAATCGCATACCACAGTTTAAAAATAAAGTGAGTATAAGATAATCTCTTTCGGCATTTGGACCATCAACAGCGCTTAGAAGAGCTTTGCTCTCAGTAAGTTCTAAATATTTAGGGAGCTTTTTTTCAACTTTAGGAAGCTCCAATCTAGCTGCAGGATTCTCTTCAATGTATTTTGCATTGTGCATATATTGGAAAAATGAGCGTAAGCTGGATATTTTTCTTGAACGGGACTTTGCAGTATTGTATCTCGCCCGTTTTAAATATGCCATATACTCGTGTAAATCCTGAATATCGATATCTTTTAAAATATCTAACGATATATCGCATATTTTTATATTTCTAAGTGATTCAATAGCCTCATCAGGATTGTTAGAATAAAAGCCTTTTGGCTCTGGAATCATACTAAAGTAAACCTTAAGAAATCGGAAGAAGGTACGAAGGTCAGAATGATATGCATCGGTAGTATTTTTTGATGTACCTTTAATAGTATCAATATGAATTAAGAATTCTCTTAAAAATTTAGGACAATCTGAGTAAGGTCTCATTTTTTCACCCCCAAGATAGATTTGTTAGATAATGCAATATAACAGGAAATATTTCGTTGTTTTATTTTTCATCAAATGACCTAAGGTATTAAAAAGAAAAAATAAAGCAACAGAAACAAGTGGTAAATTTGAATGTTTTTTAATAAATATATTGAAACAAATATCATGAAGTTAAATAATAGAAAATCAAAGAAAGCAATAATATTATAGCTTGTACAAAATTATTTCTCATAACTACTAATAAAAAACAGAAATAGATAATTTATTAATTAGTAGTGCGTATATTAATGATATGATAGTGCTTAAATATATAAAAGTCAGTAAAATAGCGGTTTATAAAGGGTACTCTCTTCCATCCAACTTCGTGAAATTTTTATTTCACGAAGTTGCGTATATTGAATATTTTGAGATTTTCCTCTATACCCTCTACTAGCGTCATATAGGTATTAAGTGTTTTCAATGAATTTCTTCTTGTTATACGTGTAAGTGATATCACAATCATTGTAAGCATCCCGCTGATGTTCATATCTATATCTTACTATTTTTAATATCACAGGTTGTAGTATCATCACCATGCTTCTTCAAATGCATTACCTTCTTATCAGCCTAGTTGCACTTGCTATTAAATATACAATCAGGTTAGAAAAAACTATTGTAGCACCTGTTGGTGTACTCCAAATTACTGATAGAATCATTCCGGTTATCAAACAAAATACTGATACGAAAATTGAAGATACTACTACTCCTCTGTATGACTTTAATATTTTCATAGAGGTCAGTCCTGGGAAAATTATTAAGCTGGAAACTAATAGCGCACCCATCATCCTCATTCCCAGTACTACAGTTATTGCTGTTAAAATTGCAATAATGGTATTATAGAATTTTACATCAATTCCTATTGCCTGCGCATATGTTTCATCAAATGTTACCATGAATATTCTATTATAGAACAAAAAGTATGTAACTACCACTGCTATCGATAGTATCACTGTCAAGATAACATCGTTTTTAGTTAATGAAAGGATACTTCCAAACATATAATTGTTAACATCCATATTCATACCGGATGAAAGCGAAACAACCATGATACCAATTGCTAAGGCACTACTGGATATAAGTGCTATAGCTGCATCACCTTTTACACTCTTTTCGTTAATCTTCAAAAGAATAAACGAAGCAATGACAACACAAGGAATAGCTACATACATTGGGGTTAGGTTTAATGCAACAGCTATAGCCAAAGCACCAAAGCCTACATGGGATAAACCATCCCCAATCATTGAACATCGTTTTAGTACTAATGTCACGCCTAACAGTGACGAACACACCGACAGCAATATACCAACTATTAATGCTCTTTGAAAAAAACTATATGTTAACATTTGTTCCATCATATCATTTTACCTCTTAAGTATTTCTTTCCGACTTCGCTATCTATATACTCTTCCTTTGTTCCAAAAAAATGACCTTCTGTCCCTAAATGTAGAATTTTATTAGCATACTTTAAGGAGCTATCTACATCGTGAGAAACCATAATCATCGTGATTTTTTGTTCTTTATTTAGAGATGCAATCAGCGAATATAACTCTTTGGTTATCTTATGATCAAGTCCTGTTACTGGCTCATCAAGCAACAACACTCTTTTTGATGCACAAAGTGCTCTGGCTAACAGCACTCTTTGTTTCTGTCCACCAGAAAGTTCAATGTATTGTTTGTTTTTTATATCCAAAATATTAAATAGCTTCATCGCTTTATAAGCAGCGTCTTTGTCAGCTTTAGAATAAAAAAGAGTAGATTTAGAATTGCTAGATGTTCCTGTGATTACAATTTCAAAGACATTTGCAGGAAAATCTGATTGATGCTCTTTTAATTGAGGCAGGTAGCCAATATCTCTGTTAGAAAAATCATTAGAGAACTCAATTGTTCCATTCATTGGGCGGTTCATTGATAGCAGGGCCTTGATAAGGGTGCTTTTTCCAGTTCCATTTTCACCCAATATACATAGATAATCTGCTTCTTCTATACTTAAGTTAATATTTTCTACTACTACTTTTCCTGCATAACCCAAAGTAATATTTTTACAAGTTATTAGTGACAATTTGCTGCACCTCTATCTAGTTAGTATAACTAAATATTACACAAACATTTGTTCGATGTCAACAAATTATAGTCGTTTTCTTCAATGTAATATAAATTTAATTACCTATCTATTTATATCTACGATTGTATTTGGGACTTCTCCTACGATGATCGTACTAACTATAGGTATTTTGCACTTTCCATAAGTTTCTGCCCTTTTACCGGGAATTACAGCCAATATTCTGTATGAAAACTCAACATAAATATCGTGTTTTGTCTGATTATAACCAACAGATTTAAATTCTGTTTTTATTTCTGTTTTGTTGTCACCTGATAAAATCAGATTTACCCTCACTTTAGGACCAATATCTGATAAGAATACATTACCTGTCGCGCTTAATAACGGAATTGTAATGAACATATCGTCGCTGCTGTTAATAGCTTCTTGTATTCTTATTACTAACTCGGTTTTAATTTTGGTAATTTCATATGTATTAGCTTCAATTGAAGTTATTTTACCTTCCTTTGAAGTGTTAATATTATATAACTTATCATAACTGACTTTATTTGAAGTTATATAATCCAAGACTTCGCCGTTTACAACTGTTTCTCCGATATATTCGGTTTTTGATTCTGCAACTTCGAGCAATACTGGATAAACATTGTTATTCAATATATATATATAAAGAATAAGCAATATACTAACTAGTAGTAAGCTTAGTATTATGAATTTATTGGGTGTACGTTTTCTTCTTCCTATGTAAAAGTGCGTAATTTTAGGCATCTATTTCACCCCATATTATTATATGCAGAGACATATTATTAAGTAATAAACATATATAATATTAGGAGGTTAAAAAAATGAGATATATATTTATTAACAAGAGACTATCAATGATATATACCGCTGTTATTTTACTTATTTTTTCTATATTTTACGTATTTGGCTCTGTTTCTCTCCCTACCTCCACTACCGCTAATCGCAAGATACCAATTTACCGTGTTAATCGGGATGATAATAAAATTGCGTTAACCTTTGATGTTGCGTGGGATGATAAAGATACAGAAGCGATTCTGGACGCTTTGGACAAATATAAAGTCAAAGCAAGCTTCTTTATCGTTGGTGAATGGCTTGATCATTATCCGAAGTCATCACAGTTGATACTTAGCAGAGGGCATGAGATTTTAAATCATTCAGACACGCATCCCTACATGACCAAAATTAGCGAAACTGAGATGTCTAATGAAATTTTGGATTGCGATAAAAGAATATTCAATCTAACGAAAAAAAAGCTAGGGTTATTCAGACCACCATACGGAGACTATAATAATTCGGTTGTATCAGTAGCTGAAAGTGTTGACCATAAAGTGATACAATGGGATGTTGATAGTCTAGACTGGCAGGATTTGTCAGCTCAGGAGATAACAAAGAGGGTTATGGATAAGACTAAAAGCGGCTCAATAATATTACTCCACTTAGGGGCGAAAAATACACCAGAGGCCCTTGATATTCTATTACCGGAATTGATAAAAAAAGGGTATAAGCCAGTGAAAGTATCTAGTCTGATATACAAGGATAATTACACAATAGATCATGCTGGCATGCAAATAAGCAATTAAAAAAGGAGTTGTCTTATGACAATCCCCAGACCGTCGAAAAAGTCGTTCAACCACAAGCAAAATAGATAAAATTTACCTTTTGCTTATTCTATAAAAAATAATAATATATAATTATAATGGCGTAGGTTTTATCGAAAAACCTACGCCATTGCTTGCTTTCACCCTTCCCGCCCTCTACCGTACCCTCGTACGCCGACGATGTCGGGAATGTCGAATTTAACTTCCTTTTTTCGCAGTCTGCCAGCGTGTCTATGGGTTTATCGACACGCTGAGGATTTGTCTTATGACAAATCCTTTAGTCTATTTTAATGTAACTATTGTAACTCCGGCTTCTCCCTCACCAAAAGTTCCAAGACGATATTCACTAACGGATGGATGACTTTTGAGCATTTTGTGTATACCTGCTCGAAGAACCCCAGTTCCTTTACCATGAATAATAGTGATTGTGTGAAGTGCTGACATGAGTGCATCGTCAATAAATCTTTCTGAGAGCAAGATAGCCTCCTCCAAAGTATATCCGCGAAGATCAAGTTCCATTTTTGCTGTTCTGTCGCTTAATCCTCCTCCTTTTTTGCTACGAACATAGTCAGTAGGAGTTTTTTGCTTTACATCTTGCACCAATCTGATATTACTGATATTTGATGTTATTTTCAAAATTCCAACTTGGATAACAGCGTTACCATTACTATCTGGTTTTGATAAAACAGTACCTACTTGGTCAATATCTACCAGTTTTACGGTTGCACCAGGCAAAAGAGTCTTTGGTGGCGGTGAGTTATCAATATTCTTCTTAATAACTGGAGCATCCATTTCCTTAATTTTTTCTTTTGCTTTATTTATCGCTTTATTTGCTGAAATAGAATCTTTTTCTTTTTGAGCAGCTCTAATCTCGTCTATTAATGCAGATACTTCAACTTTAGCTCTTTGTACAATGAGTTTTGCTTCTTGTTTAGCATCCATTAGGATTCGTTCCTTTTGACTGCTTAATCTATCTTTGTCAGTTAATAATTGCTCTTTTAACTTTTCAATCTCAAGTCGATATCTTTCCGCTAACTCCCTTTCGGATTCTGCTTGTTGTCTAGATTTTTCGAGGCTTTGCAATACATCCTCAAAGTTAACATTTTCATCGGTAAGCAGTTGTTCCGCTTTGTTAATTATGTTGTCAGACAGCCCAAGTCTTTTGGATATAGCAAAAGCATTACTTTTTCCTGGAATACCTACAAGTAATTTGTAGGTAGGCTTTAGTGAATTAACATCAAATTCACAGCCGGCATTTTCTACCTCATTGTTTGTCAAAGCGTATAGCTTTAATTCGCTATAATGGGTTGTGGCAAATGTGATTGCCCCCATGCTTTTAGAGTATTCCAGGATTGAAACAGCGAGCGCGGCTCCCTCAATAGGGTCTGTACCTGCACCTAGCTCATCGTATAAAACCAAAGTGCTGTTGTCAATATTGTTTAATATATGAACGATGTTTGTCATATGTGCTGAAAATGTACTTAAGCTCTGTTCAATACTTTGCTCATCACCAATATCTGCATAGATTTTGTTGAATATAGGAATATTTGACCCCTCAGAGACTGGGACAAGGATTCCAGAGGCTGCCATTATCGAAAACAAACCAACGGTTTTTATTGTTACAGTTTTACCACCGGTATTAGGGCCAGTAATAACGAGAGTTCTGATGTTCTCTCCCATTTCTATTGTTATGGGTACCACCGTAGCTGGGTTTAGTAACGGATGGCGACCCTTTTTAATACAAATGATACCTTCGTTATTAATCTTTGGCATAATGCCTCTTATATTTGTTGAATATTGTGCAAGCGTGAAGATGAAATCAATTTCTTTTATTATAAGATAATCTGATTTGATGTTATCATTAAATTGAGATACCATTGCAGTAAGTTCGCTTAAAATTCTGTCTATTTCTGCTTTTTCTTTATTTTCAAGTTCTCTAAGGACGTTATTTGCTTCAACTGCTACGCTTGGCTCAATAAAAACAGTTGCACCTGATGCAGACATATCGTGCACAATACCACCTATTTCACTGCGGTATTCTGCCTTGACAGGAATAACATATCTTCCATTTCTTATAGTAACAATGGCTTCTTGAAAATGAGTTTTATGAGAACTGCTATGTAATAGTTTATTTAATTCCGATTTAATCTTGTCATTAGTTGAGTGCATCTTTCTTCTTATTGCTGATAGTGTAGGACTGGCATTGTCGGCAATCTCTGTGTCCGATATAATCGCATCTTTAATAGCCGTTTCTAATGCGGTTGCTGGCAAGAGAGCATTAAAGTAGCTATCTAGCGACATAGGCTCTCTTTTGTCATCTCTATAAAAAGAGACTAAAGCTTTTGATATACCGCAAACCCTCGCTACATCTAAAAGCTCTGTCATATTTAAGTTTGCATAAACTTCAGCTCTTTTAAGACTTCCTGCAATATCCTTAAGTCCCCTTGCATAAGGGAATTGTTTTTGTGTCATCAAGAAGCATGCGTCTGAAACTTGTTGCATATTATTTCTCACTAGCTCCAAATCCGCTTCAGGTGCTATCTCCAGGCATCTGGCCATTGTGATATCATTAGACGCAAGTGCAGCTATTTTATCTTTTATTTTATTAAATTCAAGACTATTGATAGTTTTATCCTCAATCATATATTACCTCTCATGCTAAATATTATTTACTTATCTAATAATAATATTATTCGCTGTATTTGTCAATGATATTATTCAGCGAAGCTTTCAATCATGTAAGGCAATTCTTTAGAATCACAATTAATTCCTTTTTTAAGTTTCGTTCTAGTAGAAGATGGCAAAGTAGTCACATCAGTTTCTAATTCCTTATATAATACATCACCTTTGTATATATTTATTGTTTCATCCTCTTCTATTAGTGTAAATTCATCTTCTGTTTCTGCTTTATATGTTGATATGGTTGTATTGACAGTATTTTTTTGATATATCGTCTTAATCCCTTTGCTTACTAGAAATGTTATAATGAATGCGTATGCAATCATAGCTAAGCATAATAACCATTTTTTAAACATAATATCACCTCATATATAACCTGTCCAAAAATTTAACATATATGTAATTGATTTTATTATATAATGTGTTATAATAAATTTGTATATTTTTAGCATTTCGAGAAGGTGATACTTTTGAAAAAAGCAAGGAAAAGTTTAAATCCTAATGTTCTCAAATTCATAAAGATTTTTTCAATTGCATTTTGTGCAATTATAGTGGTATGTTTTCTTATCTTAATCGGAGCTATAACAGGTATTATAGATACTACTGCTAATTTGGATTTGGATAGGTTTCAGTTGAAATTAACCTCTTACATCTATTACATTGACCCAGAAACCGGGGATGAGGTTGAATATGCAGGATTGTTCTCTGATGAAAACAGAAAATGGGTTGATATTGAAAGCATTCCTGAAGTTATGCAGGATGCTATAGTATCTATTGAAGATGAACGCTTTTATGACCATATAGGTGTGGATTTTTTAAGCACCGGTAAAGCGGTATTTCTTCATTTATTAGGCATGGATACACGTGGTGCCAGTACTATTACTCAACAGCTGGTGAAAAATATAACTCATTATGATGAGGTCTCTGTAACAAGAAAGGCTGTTGAAATACTACGTGCTCTGAACGTTGAAAGAAAATGGACAAAAGATCAGATTCTAGAAATGTATTTGAATACAATCTACCTAAGTAACGGGTGCAACGGTGTTGCCGCAGCATCTGAATATTATTTTGGAAAAGATATTTCTCAGGTATCTACTGCTGAAGCTGCTCTACTCGCAGGTATCACTCAATATCCAAGTTTATATGATCCAATACACAGCTTTAAAGCGAGCAAAGAGAAACAAGAACTTGTATTATCGAAAATGTTACAACTTGGAAAGTTATCAAAAACAGAATACAATGATGCCCTCAAAGAAGAGCTCGTTATTCAAAAAGGTGATGTTCTCACAAGAACTCCATCTGTATACTCATATTTTTCAGATATGATAATTGATAATGTTTCACAAAAGTTGGTTGAAGAAAAGGGATATTCCAAAGCAGCAGCAACTGCTCTGTTATTTAATGGCGGACTTAAGATATATGCAACAATAGATCCTAACGTTCAAGATTCACTAGAAAAAGTGTTTACTGATACAAGTAACTTCCCACAAACAAATCAAAAAGTGCCTCCTCAGTCTGCAATGATCGTTATGGATCCGCAAAACGGTGAAATTAAAGGTATTGTGGGCGGAGTTGGAGTAAAAAACCAACGAAGAACACTGAATAGAGCAACTCAGGCGTATAGACAGCCCGGTTCGACTATGAAACCGATCGGTGTTTATGCTCCCGCTATAGAAAAGGGAGTTATTGGAACAGATACCCATATAGTTGACCAACCTATTAATATTAATGGATGGAAGCCAAAAAATTATGGACAGAAGTATTATGGTGATGTAAGCATAAAATACGCAGTGGCACAATCGCTCAATTCAGTTGCTGTTCAGGTGCTTCAACAGGTTGGTGTTGATTACTCATATAAATTCCTTACAGAAAAGCTCGGCATTACAACTTTGGTTGACTCACGAAAAGAAGATCACGGCTATGTTTCAGATAAAAACTTAAGTTCATTAGCACTCGGTGGTTTGACAGATGGTGTTTCATTGTTGGAGATAACTGCTGCTTATGCTACATTCGCTAATAATGGCAAGTATCATGAACCCCACGCTTATACCAAAGTCTTAGGTAATGATGGTACGGTGCTACTCGAATATTCAGATGACGAATCTCGCAAGGCAATGTCTGCTAATACAGCTTACAGTATGGTTTCCCTTCTCAAGGGAGTTGTTCAGGGCGGTACAGGTTCTTCTGCTAATTTCAGAGGTGACCTAGATATTTGTGGTAAGACGGGTACAACAGACAAAGATATGGACAGATGGTTTGTTGGCTTTACTCCATATTATGTAGCTGCAAGTTGGTATGGATATGATATACCAAAGAGCATTGCCGGTGTTTCTGGCAATCCTGCAATTCCTGCATGGAAAAAGGTAATGACAGAAATACACAAAGACTTACCGGCTAAAAGATTTGAAGTACCTAAAGGATATAATCGCACAGTTACTGACCTTTCGTATTATTGTACAGAAAGCAAGGCAATAGCTAATCAGGGATGTTTTGCTGATGGTACTGCAGTAATGGGCGTACCTGAAAATGATGATATCTGTACGATTCACGGAGCTGTTTCGGTTGATACCTCAACCAATATGCTTGCTACAGAAAACTGTCCTAAAGAGAGTGTAACCACGATATATTATAAATCATCTGATGTTTCTGATGGCTTAATTCACTCGTCAGATGGCAACTTTACAAATAAATATTGTAATATTCACGGTAGCGTTAGTACAGATCAAGGAGGCATTCCTTCTAATAATACTCAAAGCAATACTAACCAGAAACCTCCTTCCAACGAAGTCTCAGATGCGCCGGTAGTTATGATTGACTAGATTTAAAAATCCGTTCATTATGGAATGAACGGATTTTTTTTATTTGCATAAATATTTTTTAAAATACTGCAAATGATATTAGTGAACCTAATATGAAAGGATTGAACTATGTGAGAAAAATAATTAGTTTAGTAATTGCAATATCAATGTTATCAGTAATTGCCACAGGATGTATGGGTAAGAACCAAGACAATAATCTACCTAAAATAGGTGTGTGTCTATATAAATATGACGATACCTACATTTCAACTGTAAGACAGGCGTTAGAACAAGGCTTTAAAAACAAGGCTACATTGTATCTTAATGACGGTAAAGGTGACCAAGGTACACAGAACGATCAGGTAGATCTATTAATTCAGAAGAATGTAGATGTATTACTTGTGAATATTGTAGATGTTGGCGCCGCACAAACGATTGTAGACAAAGCAAAGAATGCTGACATTCCTATTCTATTCTTCAATAGAGAGCCTGACCAGTCTGTTATTAAAAGTTATGATAAAGCAAGATTTGTAGGAACGAATGCAAAGGATGCAGGCGTAATTCAAGGTGAAATAATTACAAAGACTTGGAGCAGCGGCGAGTACGACACTAATAAAGACGGTGTAATGCAGTATGTAATGTTAAAAGGTGAACCTGATAACCCCGAGGCTGTTGCTCGAAGCGAGTGGTCAATTAAGACAGCTGAAGAAAATGGAATCAAAACCGAAGAGCTAGGCATACAGGTATGTAACTGGGATACCGAAACTGCTAACAGAGCTATGGAAGCATGGCTATCTAAATTTGGCGATAAAATTGAATTCGTTGTATCTAATAATGACTCCATGGCACAGGGTGCTATAGCAGCTTTGCAGGCATCCAACTATAACAAGGGCGGGGATAGCAAACATATTCCTGTTGTTGGTGTTGATGCTACTGATGCTGCAAAAGACCTCATTGCTAAAGGATATATGACAGGTTCAGTTCTACAAGATGGACAGGCTATGTCAAATGCATTGATTGCGATAGCACTTAATGCATATAACAAGAAGGAATTCATTGAAAATACTGAATACGAATACGACGCTACAGGCATCGCTGTCAGAATCCCATATAAGCCTTATGAAGGCACAGAAAAATAAAAAGGTGTGAATAGCATTGAACGATAAGTATTTGCTAGAGATGAACAATATAAACAAATCGTTTCCTGGCGTAAAAGCTTTGGATAATGCAATGCTGAAGCTAAAAGGTAGCTCGGTACACGCTTTGATGGGTGAAAATGGCGCTGGCAAGTCAACTTTAATGAAGTGTTTATTCGGAGTATATAAAAAAGATAGCGGTAATATCATTATAGATAATATCGAAACTAATTTTGACAATCCTAAACAAGCTCTTGATAATGGCGTTACTATGGTTCATCAAGAGCTCAATCAGGTATTAAAAAGAGATGTAGCAGATAACATCTGGTTGGGTAAATATCCAACAAAATATCGCGTAATTGATCGTCAGAAAATGATAGATGAGACATTAAAAATATTTGATGAATTAGGAATTAAAATAGACCCTAGAGAAAAAATGTCGCAATTATCAGTGTCTGATAGACAAATGGTCGAAATTGCAAAAGCTGTGAGTTATAATGCGAAAATTTTGGTACTTGATGAGCCTACCTCCTCCCTTAATGGTGAGGAAGTACAGCATTTGTTCAGAATTATTAATAGCCTAAAAGAAAAAGGCTGTGGCATTATATATATTTCTCACAAAATGGAAGAAATTCTTGAAATATCCGATGAAGTTACAGTTATGAGGGATGGTAAATGGGTATCCACCACACCATCCTCACAGCTAACTAATGCACAAATAATAAAAATGATGGTCGGAAGAGATTTAACTAATAGGTTTCCACCTAAAAACAATAAACCGGCAGAAGTAATACTAGAGATAAGCAACCTATCTGCAAAACAAAAAAATTCTGTAAAAGATGTTTCGTTCGAACTAAAAAAAGGCGAAATATTAGGTATTGCAGGTTTGGTAGGCTCAAAGAGAACAGAACTGTTAGAACTACTTTTCGGAATGAGAAAGATTTCATTTGGAAATATTAAGCTAGACAACAAAAAAATCACTAATAGAAGCCCTAAAGAAGCAATCAATAATGGTTTTGCGTTAATTACAGAAGAAAGACGATCAACTGGTATCTTTGCAGGTCTTAGTGTATCGTTTAATTCTGTAATTGCAAGCATAAAAGATTACACAAGATATGGCGTGCTCAGCAATAAAAAAATATCAGATGACACACAATGGGTAATATCCAGTATGAAAGTAAAAACCCCTGGACAAAAGACCCGTATGAAGAATCTATCAGGTGGTAATCAACAAAAGGTAATAATAGGGCGATGGCTTTTAACAAAACCGGAAATTCTCCTTTTAGACGAGCCTACCAGAGGTATTGATGTTGGAGCTAAGTATGAGATTTATCAATTAATCATTTCATTAGCTGAAAAAGGGAAAGGCGTTATTATTGTATCTTCTGAGATGCCTGAAATACTAGGTATATCCGACAGAGTATTAGTAATGTCAAATGGCCGAGTTGCCGGCATAAAAGAAAATGACGGCAATTTAAGTCAGGAAGAGATAATGACCCTGGCGGCAAAATATGTTTAGGAGATATTAATTATGGAACAAACTAATAACAAAATTAAAGAGACACTGTTAAACTACTCTTTATATATAGTTCTCGGATTCTTAATTTTAGTTGTAATCATCAGGGATCCATCATTTATCTCTGTTAAAAATATTACTAATATTTTAAGCCAAGCATCAACACGAGGCATACTGGCATTAGGTGTTGCAGGACTAATCGTATTGCAAGGTACTGACCTGTCTGTTGGTAGGGTTTTGGGTCTGGCGGCGATTATTTCTGCTTCTTTATTACAATCAACTACCTATGCATCCAGAATGTATCCAAACCTACCAGCTCTCCCACTAATACTACCTCTTATTATTGCAATATTTGTTGGTGGAATATTTGGACTTATAAACGGATTTGGTGTAGCAAAATTAAAAGTACACGCTTTTATTATAACACTGGGAACACAGCTAATTGCATATGGTGTATCCTGTATATACATTGATAGACCGCCATTAGGTGCCCAGCCGATTGCAAATTTAGACGATAGATATGTTAATCTTGTTACGGGTAGTTTTAATATATTTGGCTTAGAATTACCATTTCTAATTCTGTATCTTTTTATTATTGCATCTATAATTTGGTTTATGTGGAATAAAACAACCCTTGGTAAGAATATGTTTGCTATTGGTGGTAATCCTGATGCTGCTGCAGTATCAGGTGTAAATTTAGCAAAGAACATTATGCTTATATTCATAATATCTGGACTATTGTACGGACTTGCAGGCTTTCTTGAGGCAGGGCGAGTCGGGTCAGCAACGAGTAATACCGGTATAAACTATGAGCTTGATGCTATTTCCGCCTGTGTAGTAGGTGGTGTATCTTTCTCTGGCGGCGTGGGTACAATACCGGGCGTGCTGATAGGAACAATCATTTTACAATTCATAAATTATGGATTAAATTTCATAGGAATTAGTCCATATTGGCAGTATATAATTAAAGGACTTATAATAATTCTTGCTGTATCAATTGATGTTAGAAAATATCTTGAGAAAAAATAAAAAAAGGGGCTGTAGCAAAACAATTTTTACAATCGGGTTGACTACAGCCCCTTTTTAGGACTGACGAAAAATGTGCGCTAAAACCTTCATATCGCACTTTTGCTATGCAAAACACTTGCGTTCAGGCACTTAGTTGCAACATTTACTATAGTAAATGTTTTACAGGATGAAGTTTGTTCATACAATAGGTCTGCGCATTTTGCTACATCCCCTTTTGTATTAGTCATGAAGCTTTCTCTTATCGACAACTCTAACAGCTTTACCTTCGCTTCTTTGTATAGTTTTAGGTGGAACAAGGTGAACCTTGGCACTAATACCAAGCATCTTCTGCATTTCTGCAGCAAGGGCCTTTTCCTTTTCCATAATGTCCTTTACTGTATCTGAGAACTGCTCTGGTGGAAGTTCAACGTTTACATCAAGAGTATCTGTGTTATTAATACGGTCTATTTCGATCTGATAATTAGGTGTATATCCCTCAGCAAGAAGAACAGTTTCAATCTGTGATGGGAATACATTTACACCTCTTATAATAAGCATATCATCGCTTCTACCCATTGGTTTGGTCATTTTAATAAGCGTTCTGCCGCAGGAGCATTTCTCTCTTGAAAGAACACAAATATCACGAGTTCTGTATCTAAGAAGTGGGAATGCTTCCTTTGTGATACTGGTGAAAACAAGTTCACCTTTTGAACCTTCAGGAAGTACTTCACCTGTATCTGGGTCAATAATTTCGGCGATAAAGTGGTCTTCATTAATATGCATACCAGTCTGTTCGCAGCATTCATAAGCTACTCCAGGACCACTTGTTTCTGTGAGTCCATAAATATCATAAGCCTTGATTCCAAGTGTTTTTTCAATGTCTTTACGCATTGCTTCTGTCCAAGGTTCAGCACCGAAAATTCCATATTTAAGGCTATTATCATCACCGGTAAGACCTAGTTCGTGTAAAGACTCTCCAATATATGCTGCGTATGATGGTGTACAGCATAAAATTGTGGCATTAAGATCCTGCATAAATTGGATTTGTCTATCTGTATTTCCGGATGACATTGGAAGTGTAAGGCATCCTACTTTGTGAGAACCACCATTAAGGCCAAATCCGCCTGTAAACAAGCCATATCCGTATGCAACCTGGCATATATCATCTTTAGTACCACCAACTGCAACAATTGCTCTTGCACAGCAATCTTCCCACAGCTCAATATCGTTTTGTGTGTAAAAAGCTACTACTCTTGTACCAGTTGTACCACTTGTAGAATGGATTCTGACACAATCTTTTAGTGGAACAGCAAGGAGTCCATATGGATAAGCATCTCTTAAATCAGATTTCGAAAGGAATGGCAATTTATGCAAATCTTCGATTCCTTTAATGTCATCTGGTTTTACACCCTGTTCATCCATAAGATTTCTGTAGTACTCTACATTCTCGTACACATGCTTGACCTGTTTGACCAATCTTTCGCTCTGTAGAGCCTTAATTGTCTCAAGGGATGCAGTTTCGATCTCTTTCTGGTAATAATTTGCCATAGTCTTTCCTCCCAAATTATTAGGGACAAAAAAATCGCCCCCAGATTTTATCTGAGGACGAGTTAAACCCGTGATACCACCTCAATTTACAACCGTCTCGCAACGGTTGCCTCGCCGGGTACAATCAATACCCTTATGCTGTTACGGGCACTCCCGTCTACCTCTACTAGAAACTTTCAAGGAGAAGCTCTCAAGATGAATTCACCTTCTCTATTGCAACTGTCTCGCACCATACGACAGCTCTCTCAATGCCATTCAAGAGGTTACTTGTTCTTGGTCATAGCTTTTTAAAGAATTATATCATTACTTAATTTAAAAGTCAATGGTTATAAACAAAATAATATATTCTTAATTATTTGTCAAACAAAGCCTTAACAAAGTCCTTAGGATCAAATGGTAATAAATCATCAATCTGCTCACCTACACCTACAAATCTAACAGGAATATTCTGTTCGGACTTTATTGCAATTACTATACCACCCTTTGCGGTACCATCAAGCTTTGTAAGTACAATACCAGTAATGTCAGCTACTTCGCCAAATAGCTTTGCCTGGCTTAAGGCGTTTTGACCTGTTGTTGAATCTAAAACCAAAAATGTTTCGTGAATGGCATCTGGAGTTTCTCTATCAATAACACTTTGAATCTTTCTGAGCTCATCCATAAGATTCTTTTTATTATGAAGCCTTCCAGCTGTATCACAAAGAACAACATCAATTCCTCTTGCCTTGGCAGAGCTAAGTGCGTCGAAAACAACAGCGGCAGGATCACTGCCCTCTTGTTGCTTTACTATTGGAACATCACATCTTTCTGCCCACACAGCAAGCTGGTCAATAGCTGCCGCTCTGAAAGTATCAGCGGCTGCAAGCATTACCTTTTTTCCTTGGGACTTATAGTAGCTGGCAAGCTTACCAATTGTTGTAGTTTTGCCAACACCATTTACACCGATAACAGAGATTACGAGGAGTTTTCCATCGGTATCTTCCAGTGGCTCCTCTTCCATCATTTCGCTAACAATCTCTGCGATGGCTCCATCCAGTTCATCACTTTCAGTTAAGTGTTCTTCTTTTACCTTTTCGCGTAGCTTTTCGATAATTTTTGAAGAGGTTTCTACACCGACATCAGACATTATAAGAACTTCTTCTAGTTCCTCATACAGTTCTTCGTCAATTTTCTTAAAGTATTTAAAAACCTCATTAGTTCTTTCAGATATAACACTTTTGGTCTTTGTAAGACCATTTTTTAATTTATCAAAAAATGACACTACCTTACAACCTCCTCAAGGTTAAGTTCAAGCACACTTGATACACCTTTCTCCTGCATTGTAACACCATATAACATGTTAGAAAGTTCCATTGTGCCTCGTTTATGAGTAATAAGTACAAACTGAGTTTTGTCGCTGAATTTCTTGATATAGTTAGCATAACGTGTTACATTAACATCATCAAGTGCAGCATCGATCTCGTCGAGAATACAGAATGGTGTAGGTCTTACTTTAAGAATAGCTAATAGTAGAGCTATAGCTGTAAGAGCTTTTTCACCACCGGAAAGAAGCTGCATATTTTGTAATTGCTTTCCTGCAGGCTGAACATCAATTTCAATACCGCTTTCAAGCACATCATCTGGGTTAGAAAGACGAAGTGATGCTCTTCCTCCCTCAAATAATTCTGCAAAAACCTTGTTGAATTCACTATCGATGGTTTCAAACTGCTCGGAGAATATCTTCTTGATAACAGATTGCATTTCTGAAATAACCTTTTCAAGGTCTAGCTTTGCTTTAACTAAGTCATTGCGCTGTGTATCAAGGAACTCATATCTTTCGCTTACATTCTTGTATTCTTCAATAGCATCAACATTAACATTTCCAAGACCACGGATTAATCCTTTTAATTCGTTTACTCGTCTTTGTGCCTTGTGATAAGAGCCAATATCAGTTCTGTATTTTTCAGCCTCTGTAAGTGTAAGCTCATATTCATCCCATAGCTTATTAACTATATTTTCAAGTTCAAATTCAGCTTTGGCACTGCGATTTTCAAGTCTGGCAAGGTCCTGCTTAACTAGCATAAGCTGTTCCATCTTTTCCTTGGACTTATCGCGCTTTGCTTTAACTTCCTCGTCAGTTGCCTTTCTGCTTTCTACAGCTTGTTTTGTTGATTCTACAAGTTCCAACAGTAGTTCATCCTGATCAGATATCTGTGAATTTTTAAATTCAATATCCTGTTCAAACTCTTCGATTTCTTCGTTTGACTCTTCAATTTCTAATGATTTAGCCTCAATCGATGCCTTTTCAGCCTCAATCTGTACTTCTATCATTCTCTGTTTTTCAAAGAGCATAGAGATATCCTTTTGAACATCAGAAAGTTCAATTCTAAGGTTAACTTGTTCTGTCTTAAGCTGTTCCTTCTTAGTTGCAGTTCCTTCTCCACCAATCTTAATAGCCTCAGCCTTGCTTCTCATTATTTCGATTTCATTTTCAGCAAGTTCTATAGCATATTTAAGCTTGGATTCCATAGCAACCATCTCAGCGTTGGCTTCTTCGATTAACCCCTTTTCTTTGTTTAGAGAATACACTACACTTATCGAATCATCGTATAGCTGCTGAAGATGTGTTTGCTCTACAGATAAAAGCATAGATTTAGCTTCTGCTTCGCGAAGAGTAGCTGATACCTTATCATATTCAATTTCTAATGTTGTAAGTGACAACTGGGTTGTTTCAATAGTATTCTTAAGAATTTCTATAGCTTTCTGCGCGGTATCCATCTTCTTTTGAAGTTCTTTAATTTCAGATGCTCTGGTAAAAATTCCAGCAGATAGATTCTTACTACCACCTGAAATAGTACCGCCTGGAGCTAACAATTCACCATTAAGTGTTACTATTCTGAACTTATATTTGTATTTTGATGCAGCCTTCACAGCATTATCAATATTATCAAACACTGCAATCCTTCCAAGTAAGCTGCGAGCAATACCATTATATAGATTGTCACATTCTACAAGATTAGATGCAATGTCGATATAACCATCGCATTTATCTACGTCCTTTTCGTGGATAGAATCACCTGAAGCAGTGCTTAAAGGAAGAAACGTTGCTCTTCCTCCATTAGTGGATTTGAGATATTCGATAGCTTTCTTTGCATCATCTTCAGATTGAGTAACTACAAACTGCATTGATGAGCCAAGTGCTGTTTCAATTGCAGTGCTATATTCCCTCGATACAGTAATAAGGCTAGCCACTGTACCGAGTATTTTAGCCGACTGTAGTTCTGACTTTGACGCGCGCATTACAGATTTTACGCTACGGCTATATCCTTCGTAGTCTTTTTCCATATCTGAAAGCATTCTGAATCTTGCGCCATTTTCATTAAGAGCATTTTCAAGAATTCGTAACTTGTCATATGAATCTTTAAGGTCTTCTCTTGCTTTTTCTAATTTGCTGCCTGTTGTGGAATTGAGCTTTTTATATTCTTCTACAAAAGAGTTGTTCTCGGTGATTTTATCATCATTCTCTTCAAGTTCTCTCTTTCGTTCATCTATAAGCTCTTCTTTAGGAGTTATTTCAGCTAGTATAGTATTAATTCTGGATTCATTAGCAGACAATTGTGCTGTAATATTACCACGCTCTGTGCGCAATTCTGTAAGCCCGTTCATAAGAGCTATGATTTCATTTTGAGCATTCTCAAGATTGCCCATATCCTGTTGGGTAACCTCTTCTACAGCCTTGAGTTCATTATCTAAAAGTGAAATTCTTGCAATTAATTCCTTTTCCTTTGATTTTAGCTCATTATTATTTAGCTCATCACCATTTGCTGCAATTAAATCTTCGATATGCTTGTGAGATACCTGAATTTCGTCTTTTAAGCGTTGAACGGTTTGTTTTTTAAAATCCATCTTGTTTTTTATAAACTCTATTTCTGAGAGGATTTCATGCTGCTTTTCACGAGTTTCCTGTTCTTTTGCGCGAAGCATTTCTGCCTGTTCATCGCTTAACTTTGATTTCTCGTATAACCTTACAATTTCTTCTTCTATCAGCTTTATTTCAACCTCTATATCATTAGAGCTTGCTAAAACCTCGTCATATACTTTTTTAGCTTCATTTGCAGCTACAGTAAAACGATCTACACCTTCAAGGAAGGTATTGACTTCCAAACCTTTAAGCTCTTCTTTATATATCAGATATTGTTTAGCTTTTTCAGATTGTTCTTGTAGCGGTGCAATCTGATTCTCAAGTTCAATAATAATATCATTTATACGAGTTAGATTATCCTGAGTATGTCCAAGCTTTCTTTCTGCTTCTTCTTTCCTGTATCTGTATTTAGACACACCAGCAGCTTCCTCAAACATCTGTCTTCTGTCTTCGGAACGAATAGATAGAATCTCATCAATTTTACCCTGACCAATAATGGAATATCCATCTCTACCAAGACCAGTGTCCATGAATAGTTCATGAATCTGCTTTAGTCTGCAAGGAGTTTTGTTGATAAAATATTCACTTTCACCTGAGCGATAAAGCCTTCTTGTAATGGTGATTTCGGCATAGTCTGATGCAAGAATGCCAGCTGAGTTATCTATAGTAAGCGATACCTCTGCAAATCCAACGGATTTTCTTGCTTTAGTACCTGCAAAGATAATATCCTGCATATTACCACCACGAAGGGATTTTACGCTCTGTTCGCCCATAACCCATCTGACAGCATCAGAAATATTACTCTTACCACTGCCATTAGGGCCAACGATAGAAGTAATACCATCTATAAAGTTTAGTTCAGTTTTATCTGCAAAGGATTTAAAGCCTTGTGCCTCTAATTTTTTTAAATACAAAGCTACACCCTCCTATTTCTAAAATTTATCCTCTAATTATAGCATTTATTGACATGATTTACAACCATCTCTATAGCTTTTTCAACAGTTTTATGGCGAATTTCTGTTCGATCACCATCAAGATTCAACTGATAGTATATATGCTCGAATTTACTACATAGAGAAATGTAAACAAGTCCGACAGGTTTATCCTTTGTTCCCCCGTCAGGACCTGCTATTCCTGTAATAGAAACGCCAATATCAGATTGTGCTTTATCCATAACCCCTTTTGACATTTCAAGTGCTGTTTCTTTGCTTACAGCACCAAAGCTGTGAAGAGTATCGTTATTTACACCTATAAGTTGATTTTTTGCATCATTTGAGTAGGTGACAAAGCCCATATCAAAAACAGATGAAGAACCTGCAAAGCTTGTAATATATGATGCTAAAAGTCCGCCGGTACACGATTCTGCAGTTGAAATTTTTAGATTATGGTTTAATAACAATTCAATCATTAATAATCCTCTCTCTTGAGTTGAATGGTCTCTGTTCCATCAATAGCTTTTTGAACAAGACCTTCAAAATCAACCTTTTCTTCTGAAAGCTTAATTTTATCAAGCCTAGGCTTGGTATTTGGATGCTTTGGTGTAAATACTGTACAACAATCTTCATAAGGTAATATTGAAGTTTCAAAAGTACCGATTTTACGAGCTATAGTAACGATTTCTTCTTTATCCATACCGATTACAGGTCTGTATACAGGTAAACTACAAACTGCATTGGTTACAACAAGGCTTTCCATTGTCTGTGATGCAACCTGTCCAACACTTTCACCTGTTATAAGTGCCAAAGAGCCATTCTTTTTAGCGATCCTATCAGCTATAGTCATCATAAATCTACGCATAAGAATTGTTAGTTGCTCTTCAGGACATTTATCGTTAATTTCAAGCTGTATTTCTGTAAATGGGACGATATGAACGTTCATCGTGCCACAATAGGAGGTCAGAATTTTTGCCAAATCCATAACCTTTTCTTTCGCTCTTTCAGATGTATAAGGATAGCTATAAAAATGTACAGCTTCTAATTCTACACCCCTTTTAGCAATCATATATCCTGCTACAGGGCTATCGATACCACCGGATAACAAAAGAGTTGCCTTGCCATTGGAGCCTGTTGGCATACCGCCAACACCAGCGATTTTATTGAGATAAATATATGCACCAAAGTCTCTTACCTCAACCTTTACAGTTATATCAGGATTGTGAACATCAACTGTAAGGCGTGGATTAGTACTTAAGATTGCGCCGCCTGTATTCGCACAAATATCAGGTGATTTGAAAGGAAACCTTTTGTCTGCTCTTTTGGCTTCAACTTTAAAACTACCTGTTTTATCCTTCATAAGTTGCGCTGCATGTTCCTTGATTTTTTCCAAGTCTTTTTCTACAACATCGGCTATTGCAACAGAAACAATACCAAATACTTTACTAACCTTTTCAGCTATTTCTTCAGTTCGTTCTTCTTCGCATTGAATATAAACTGTAGCCTGCGCAGTTTTTACAGAAACATCATCGCCAAGGGCTCTTTGAATGTTTTTTACAAGTCTTTTTTCGAACAAGGGACGATTCAATCCCTTTAAAATAATTTCACCATATTTTGCAAGTATTATTTTCTCCACTTTAACTATCTCCTGACTTTCATTATCTTTATTAACTTTGTTGCTTCTTCCTCTATAATAGTTCTTGCCTCGACTATATCTTCTATTGTTAATTCGTGCGAAAAGCTTATTCTTATGCTAGAATCTATAAGATTACGCCTTATAGCCATGGCTGTTAAGACATGGCTAAGTTCAGGATGATTAGATGCACACGCTGAACCTGATGAAACATAGATACCTCTCATAGCAAGAGCATTAAGGAGTACTTCGGATTTTAATCCTTCAAAACCTATTGATAAAATGTATGGTGAACAATTATCTGATGATAAAATTTCACCAACATTGATTTTTCTCATTTCTTCGTTAAGCTTATCAACATAATTATAACGTTCTTTACTGTTATATCCATCAACTGCGGCTCCAAAAGCGGATATTCCAGGAACATTCTCTGTTCCGGAGCGCAAGTCGTTTTCTTGTCCACCGCCGATTATGAAAGGCTTAATTCGTATGCCTTTTTTTATGTAAAGAGCACCGCAACCCTTCAATCCTCCGATTTTGTGTGCTGAGACACTAATCAAATCGGCATTAAATTTATCTGGAATTTTACAAAAACCCTGAACACTATCTGTATGAAAAATAGCCTTGGATTTTTCTTTAACTATGCGATATATATCATTAATCGGTTGAATTGACCCAACCTCATTGTTAACGTGAATTATACTTACAAGTAATGTATTATCATTTAGGCTGTCGCTCAGTTCATCCATATTTATTATGCCCTTGCTATCACAGCCAATGTATTTGACATCATAACCTTCATTTTCGAGCTGTTTAAAGATATTTAAAACAGACTTATGTTCGATTTTAGATGTTATGATTCTGCCTTTTGTTCTCATCATTGTCAAAGAACCTAATATGGCCATGTTATTACTTTCACTACCACAAGATGTAAAAGTGATTTCGCTTGGTGAAACAGACAGCTTTTCTGCAATTATACCACGAGCATTTTTAACTAGTTTTTCCGCATTGAAGCCTAGTGTATGTCGTGATGATGGATTACCAAAATCAGTATCAAAAGCATTTATAGCGGCATTTTTTGCCTCTGTAGATGGCTTTGTTGTTGATGCATTATCAAGATATATGCACTTCAAAAGTGAACACTCCTTTAGTTTCTAAAAAGCAAAAACAGGGTTGTCCCATTTTGCAATGAAACAACCCTCTATTCTTATTCTTCCCAGTTATGCCATACATTCTGAACATCGTCATTATCTTCAAGCATATCGACAAGTCTGTTCATATTAAAAATGTCTTTTTCATCTGTAAGAGCAACTGTTGTCTGCGGAACATACTGAACCTCAGCCTGTGCAAACTCATAACCTTTTTTGTCTAAAACATCATATACTGCTGAAAAGTCGTTAGGGTCGGTAACGATTTCAAAATAATCTTCTTCAGCGGCAAAATCAGTAGCACCAGCATCAAGAGCATCCATCATAACTGTATCTTCATCAAGAGAAGCATTTCTTTCAATTACCATAATGCCTTTTTTATCAAACATAAATCCAACTGAGCCAGTCTGACCAAGATTACCACCATTTTTATCAAAATAATGACGCATATCAGCAGCGGTTCTATTTTTGTTATCTGTCATGGCTTCTACCATAACAGCAACGCCACTTGGGCCGTATCCTTCATATGTTATTTCTTCATATGATGCACCACCAGCGTCACCTGAACCTTTCAGAATACTTCTTTTAATATTATCATTTGGAAGGTTGCTAGCTTTTGCTTTTGCAATAGCATCACGTAGTTTAGAGTTAGTCTCAGGGTCTGGACCACTTTCTCTTACAGCTACAATAATGTCACGAGAGATTTTAGTGAAAATCTTACCTCTCTGTGCATCTGTCTTTTCTTTCTTTCTTTTGATTGTTGACCATTTGGAATGTCCTGACATAAATAAACCTCCTGTAACATATGTTCTATGCCTAATTTATCATCTGTCGAAGAACCTTGTGTGCATTATTGTACATTTTCAATTCTTCGTCTTTAGCTTTTGTTGGGGTAACTCTTATACACACATTGTATTCGTTAGTAGAAAGGTCCAAAAGAGCCATATCATCTTCATCAACCTTAAAATACCCTAAATCATTGTCGTACTGCTTAAGACTTGTGAATGTTCCAAAACTCTCTAAGTAATCCTTAACATTATCCTTAAAGATTATAAGCTGATTCTGGGCGGTCATTAAATTGACCTTTAAATGCTCTTCAGAAGCAGCTTCAAGTTCTGGATTCATGGTTCCCGTTGTGTAATTTGAAAATTGTACAACAGTAAAATCAATGACTTTTTTGCCATCACCATTTACATCTTCAATATACTTAGAATATTCATTTTCAAATTTCTGCTGATATTCACTATCAACGAATACATCAGAAACAACCATGACACTCAAATCAGGATCAACCTGATTTAAACAGCTGACAACAGTTATCACTACTGCTATTATAGCGCAAACGACAGCAAAAGCATGCCATTTGTAATAATACCAGTAATATGAAATCTTTTCACCAAGATTCATACCCTCTGTATGTTTCATATTATCAACCCTTTAAGTTTGACTTCATCGTTGGGAATACACCGTATGCCCACATGTAAGCACTTACAGACTATTATAACTCATAAACACAGGATTTGTCAACACTTGATACTCCATAATTCTCCTTATATCTCTATCACAAAATTTTGTATATGTTGTCGTAAAGCCTAGCAGATTTAATTTAACTACTTACTTTCGGATATATGGATTTGTATTTCAATACCAAATGTAAACTATTCTCAAACAAAAAGGACACCATCACCAATAAAGGTGATAAGGTCCTGATTATTTTACTATATCAAGGCTAGTAATTTGTCGTAAATCTGTCGCAAAATTTAAATATCCAATTTCTAATTTACATATTCATTATGCTGTATATTGCATGAAAAGTCAATAAGCAGGCGCGGTTAGTCCTCTGTGTACGGTGACACGTTAGGCTCTATCCATGCTTTGCCGTCGCGCCAGTCTACATCGAAGTCAAACAGCTTTGCGATGTCCCTCAGCTTAATATAGTTGTTGCCCCCGATGGTGTATGCGGTCAGCCCAGTCACTGCATCACCGGTGTCACCCCATACAAAGTTAGTCGTGCTTGATTGAGCGGTTTTATCGGTAGCATCAATATTCTCGAGCTCACCGCCAACAAAATTGTAACTCATTTTGTTATACAGCTTCGCCTTGCCGTCCTCCCAGCGCACATCAAAGCGTGTTTTCAGGAGTGCACCCACATCACGGAGCTTGACATAATTATTTTCGTTGATACTGTAAGCTGGAAGATTAACCTCCGCACCATTCAGCATAAAAGCAGTTTTAGTCTGCTTGGCGGTGACAGTCGCAGATGGAGCTATTGTGGGGGAAGGTGCGTCTGAAAGCGCATTAGGCTTTATAAAAACGACTTTGGATAAGTCGGGAGCGGAACCCTTTGAGACTTCAGCAAATACTCCACTACCTGTGCCTTTTACAAGGTAACTTTGGTTGTCATAAACCCTTATTGTACTGAATCCTGACTTTGGATATGTGTTGATTCTATACGTTAGCTTATTAATATCCGCGTGCAATTGCAGATCCGCTGCACATAAATTGCTGCATACCACATAACGATCCCAATACTCAATTGTATATTCAGGTCCTTCTTCTTTATCTTCACCTACGAGTGTAACCTTAAATGGTTTATCAGGCTTTTTTTCTGATAGAATAAGCCAGTAATTATATCCTTTATCAGGGTAAACCCATCTATCACCAATTTTCATATAGTATTCACCGGACTCAATAACTGTGGCGTTGGCGTCTGGTGAGGTTGACGTAGATGGTGTCGATTCGACCTTTTCCGAAGCAGTCACTTTCTGTTCGACTGAAAAATCACCCATGCTTATTTTAACAGTGGAGGTACTGGAAGGGATTACATATTCGCCTCCTTGATACATTCTCTGACCACCAACTGAAATGTTGAGGCAGTCGCCACTGAGTACCTCTGAGGTTCCGTCCTTATAGTTAGTCTTAACAGAGTAGTCACCTGTGGAGAAGGTCGAGCTACCCGCATCAGGTTCGTCAATCACTTCAACAGAAGAAACAAACGGCGTAACTGTAAACGGAATGACAATACTCTTGTTCCCAACAACTACCCAAAGGTCTTTCTCTCCTGGAACCCAGAAGCGATATCCCTTCGTGATTTGAGAACCATGCTCTTTATATTTCATTCCGCGTGACCCAGCATAGTAGGTAAGATCATCCCAATCTAAATTTTGGTAGGCGAGTTCTTCACCATATGATCCGATACCGGCACGGACTATAATTGACGTCGGGTCAAATGCATCCGCTCCTTGGCGGTAGGATGTCTGAGACATTGATGAGGCGAGTGTGAACTCACTAATGTTTTGCCAATCAACATCTGGCAATACACCTATTCGCATAGAACAAACGGCGGTTTTAGATGATGGAAACTTAACACCTGCTTTATCCGCAGCTGTTTTCCATCCCTTGTATTCCGAGTCTGTCATTTCACATTGCAATGTTAAGGTGAAATACCCTACTTGGTCGAATACATATCCTTCTTGCAGTGGCATACCGTTTAGCCACCATTTAGGATTGTACCCAAAGTGAGCTTCGTTTGCGCCGCTGTAGTAGTACCCAATTGTAGCTCTGATGTTTTCAAATCTTTCGCCAACTTTAAAGGTGTCCGCGGGAGTACCCGAAAACCCTTTACTTGAAACGATATGGTATTTGCCGGTTAGTGAATCGAACACACAAGGTGAGCCCGCCGCCAGTGCCGTTGAAGGCATTAAGGCAAGCACCATGCACAAGGTGAGCAGTATGCCCATAATTTGTTTTCTCATCATTTTTCTCCTTTAGTATTAAATTTATGTTGGGTATGTATTTAACTATTTATTCCGCGCTAGTCAATATGTATAAAAAGTATATAGCGGATACCCTGGGACGAAGAAAGTTTATTCTCAATCAGATACACCGACATATTGAAGTGTTACAACTCACTCATAACCTAATCTATCGTCAACATGACAGCTGATATACATAACTAAGCAACTTCCTACAAGAAAAAGAAAAGCTTAGCAAATCTTGTAGGAAAAATCGATATATATACTAATGAACTCTTGCGAATCAGCAAGAGTTCATTTTATTAATTTTTCCGTAAGACTTATTATTTTATAGTATGCGCCTTAAAAACCCCATCAATAAGTGTTTTTACTTGTCAAGTGACTTCATCGTTGGGAATAAGAGAACATCTCTGATTGCCTGTGAATCAGTAAGAAGCATACACATACGGTCAATGCCATAACCGATACCGCCTGTTGGAGGCATACCAATTTCAAGGGCGTTCATGAAGTCTTCATCTGTTGTGTTGGCTTCTTCATCACCCTGTGCAAGAAGTTCTTCCTGCGCTTTAAATCTTTCTCTCTGATCAATTGGGTCGTTAAGCTCTGAATATGCATTTGCCATTTCCCAACCATTCATAAAGAATTCAAATCTTTCTACATAATCAGGATTTTCAGGCTTACGCTTTGTAAGCGGTGAAATCTCAACAGGATGATCCATAACAAATGTTGGCTGAATCATATGTTCTTCTACAAATTCTTCGAAGAATGTATTTAAAATATCACCTTTCTTATGGTGAGGCTCATATTCAACATGATGCTCATCAGCAATCTTTCGAGCTTCTTCAATAGAATTAATTTCATTGAAGTCGACACCTGAATGCTTCTTAACGGCATCAAGCATAGTGATTCTTTCAAAAGGCTTACCGAGATCCATCTCTACGCCATTATAAACAATCTTTGTTGTACCAAGGACTTCCTGTGCAACATAACGATACATGTTTTCTGTAAGGTCCATCATACCATGATAATCTGTATATGCCTGATATAACTCCATAAGAGTAAATTCAGGGTTATGACGAGTGTCAAGTCCTTCGTTTCTAAATACTCTGCCAATTTCGTATACTCTTTCAAGTCCACCTACGATTAAGCGCTTTAAGTATAATTCAAGAGATATTCTAAGTTTTAAATCTTCATCAAGAGCATTAAAATGAGTTTCAAAAGGTCTTGCTGCTGCACCACCTGCATTTGAAACAAGCATTGGGGTTTCAACTTCAATAAAATTCTGTTCTGTTAAAAACTTTCTGATTGTTGCAATTATCTTGGAACGCTTGATGAATGTATCTTTAACATCATCGTTCATAATCAGGTCAACATATCTCTGGCGATAACGAGCGTCAGTATCTGTAAGACCGTGGAATTTTTCCGGAAGGGTCTGCAGACTCTTGCTTAAAAGGGTAACTTCGGTTGCATGAATTGAAATTTCTTCAGTCTTTGTCTTAAATACTGTACCCTTAATACCTACAATGTCACCAATATCAAGCTTTTTAAACGCTTTGTATGGGTCTTCTCCAATTGCATCTCTTGTAACATAAATCTGGATTCCGCCTTCAAGGTCCTTAATATTACAAAATGATGCCTTACCCATTACACGCTTAAACATCAATCTACCTGCAACAGACACCTCTTTACCTTCAAGAGCATCATAGTTGTTCTTCACTTCTATAGAATGATGAGTTTGATTATATTTTGTTATTTCAAATGGATCATTTCCGCTTTGCTGTAATTCCGCAAGCTTATCTCTTCTAACTCTCAAAATTTCATTGAGGTCAAGTGATCCGTTTTCCATTTCTGCCATTATTGTTAACCTCCGCAATTATTTTTCGATTGATAAAATCTTGTATTCGCATACTCCGGATGGAGTTTCAACTGACACTTTATCTCCTACTTTTTTACCAATAAATGATGCACCAACTGGTGATTCGTCAGAAAGCTTACCCTTAAATGGATTTGCTTCGGTAGAACCAACGATTGAGTACTCAACAGTTTCTTTGTAGGTTATGTCTTTAACCTTTATTTTACACCCAACTGAAACCTTTTCTGTATCGATTTCTTCTTCGTCAATAAGCTTAACATTCTTAAGCATAGCTTCAATTTGAGCAATTCTAACTTCCATCTGTGCCTGTTCGTTCTTAGCTTCGTCGTATTCGGAGTTTTCAGAAAGGTCACCAAATCCTCTTGCTTCTTTAATCTTTTCTGCTACTTCGTTTCGACCAACAGTCTTAAGATGTTCAAGTTCTTTTTCGAGTTTTTCAAGACCTTCATAAGTCAGAGTTATCTGTTTAGCCATAATACACGCTCCTATTTGATTGGTTTATTTTGCATAATTATCCAATTAAGATATTATACTCGCTTTTCATGGTTATGTCAAGCATTTTTGACATTATTGTTTCTAATGGTCGAAAGTGAAAACTCGGGAGAAAACGCAACAATTTTAGTGTTGTTATGAGCTGAATTATGAAGGGTGCTGCATGGCATCAAAACGCTTTCGCCAAACCTTCTCCTTACGTCATCAGCAGCATCGTCAAAAGTGTTCCAAACAACCTCCTTAGCTCCTGTCCATACATTGTTTTGTATGACTTTATCAGATTTAAGTCCCCAAAATGCAACACCAACTCTTCTTATAGGCGTTTTAGTCCACATTTCTGTCAAGAGTTCGCATGCTGTATTCACTAATGTATATGTGCAATTAGAGTGTCCGATAATGGTGTTTTGATGAGTGTTTTCCACTCTTTCTCTTGAAAACAAATTAACTGTAACACCGCTAGCAGTAAGATTCTTCTCTCTCAGCCTAACACATAATTTTTCGCATAGGGTTATAAGGTATGTTCTAGTATCTTCATAAGTGTTTACATCACGAGGAGTTGTATAGGACATACTCATACTTTTTGGTGGTGAGACTTCGGTTTTTACTTCACTTAGATCTAATCCATTAGCCGCTGCAATTAAGATTTCTGCGCTGCTTTTTAAAATCGGTCGTAGTGATTCTGGAGATGCTTTTGCAAGATCGCCTATTCGCAAAATCCCTGCTTTGTTAAGCTTGCTTGCTGTTTTTTTCCCAACTGAAAACAGGTCTCCCACAGGCAAAGGCCACATTTTATCTTTTATCATATAAGGATATAGCTCGTGGATTCGGTCGGGCTTTTCAAAATCACTCGCCATCTTTGCAAGAAGTTTGTTTGTAGATATTCCCACATTAACAGTGAACCCTAAATTATCTTTTACCGCCTTGCTTATAGCTTTTGCACATTCGTAAGGATTACCATAAAACCTTTCCATATCGCTATAGTCCACAAAACATTCATCAACTGAAAATTGTTCTACACTAGGAGAAAAATTTAATAATAAATTATAAAAATCTATACTCTTTTGTGCGTATATATTATCTGACATAGGCAATACGACAAGCTCCGGACATTTCTTTTTTGCCAGATGCAAGGGTTCTCCTGTTTTGATTCCGCAACGAGATGCAGGGATAGATTTAGCCAGCACTATCCCGTGTCTTGTGCTTTCCCTACCGCTTATTACTGAAGGTATGAGTCTGGGATCAAACCGACTTCCTCTTTCTACCATATCTGCTGCTGTCCATGATAAAAAAGCTGAATTTGCATCTATATGAAAAATTGTTCTGCTCATAAAAAACACCTCAATATTATTTTATCGAACATTTGTTCGATTGTCAATATCAAGATGAAATTTTTTATAAAAAAAGAGAACGAATTTTATTCGTTCTCTCAGACCGTCGAAAATCTAATTAATACAAATCAGCCATCGTGGATAATAGTCTGGCTGTTGAGTTTACCCACACTTCGTAATATGTAGCAGCGTTCATCACAGGCATAAATGGCAAATCGTGGTCATCCTGAGTTTGTATACCTACAGGCACTTCACCTACCATATCAAACATAAACTCTGTATACATAGGGGTAAAGTCATAACCCTCACCATACATATATGAACGAGCGAAAGGATTCTTTCCCAAAATCCACTCAATTTGATCTCTTGCGATCTTAAGCAAGCTATCATCGCCAAGAGCTATAGCTGTTTGGGTTATAGCCTTTGCCTTGCTTAATATTACGCTAAAGTAGCCCCTAAGACTGAATGCAACAGGGAATCTTCTTAAATAATACTCATCACTAAGCTTAATGCCGTTTCTAACCTGTGCATTGTGTTCTTTAATTGCAGCCTCGCCTTGAAGTGCATGTAAAATACATCCCTCGCATTCTTCTTCTTTTGTAGCAATTTTATATATAGCTGCAGGAATCAACCCATAAGGCTGGATGTATTCATATGTTTTTTTAATATACTCTGAATACAATTCCAAACTTTTTTTCCATTGTGGATTCTGCATGTTTTCGGGAGCAAATCTTATCATCATTGATATAGGCTTAACAAAAACGCACTCATGTCCTTGGTGGAAAAATGCTACAGGCACGCTTTTTTCACGATTAGAATAGAAGAAGCCTATCATAGGAATATCCCAATCAGTGTATTCAGTCTGCTGGCATTCAAGCACAACATCTACAAATTCGTTAGCTTGCTGTATATATTTATCGTCTCCGGTAAGCTTGTATAATTCAATCGCAGCTGTTGCCATTTTACCATTAAGCATCACTTCGTTGCCCATATAGTTCTTTTTTCTGCGGCCCTTGACATTACTCTCCTGTCCAGTTGCCATAAATGCACTACTAGGCACGCCAGGAACAGATGCACGGATTTTGCACCCTTCCAAAGCAAAATCATAGTCTTCTATTGCACACTTAAGACAATAATCAGCGTATTCATCATCTATGCCTCTAAATAATCTTGCACCAAGCGCTTCTGCCTCTGCTCCTGCTGCATTGACACCGGCGAAATTGCCAGCTTCACTATTCAGGTCATCAACATCTCCAACTATGTTTTGTGTCCACAGGCCAATAGTTGTCCACATACATCTGAATCCATCACCAAATCTGGTGCGCATCATCCAAGAAAGGCCCCATCTTGCCTCATCTAAAAGTCTTTCAAATAACTGTTCATTATCTCTTACTTTATCTGCCAGCTCAAGCATTGCTTGTACCGATAGCGCAGTGTTTGATAGCCCCTGGCTAAGGTCACCTGCATCGTGCCATCCGCCTGCAGCCAAAACCTTTCTTCCGTCAGGGTGTACACAAAAACTGTCCATATGACACATTGTGTGTGAGCCAGGCAGATCAAAACCGCATCGCTCTTGCATAAAAAAGTTAATAATCTTCCATGTTGGAGAATCATAACATTCATTTGATACAATAAAGGGTTTTGTTTTTGTAGTTGCAGTCTGTATATAATATTTGCCCTCTTCTTCAAGGCCTGTAAAGTCAAGCATATTAAGCTTTTCGCCATCAAGAATCATAGGCATACCTTCTCCGCTAAATACAACCTGATTAGTATTATATTCCAATATTTCGAAATGAAGATTCTCGCCTTGTGAAATGGCTGTCTTCTTATCAGTTGGTCTGTACCCACTATGACAAAAAGCGATTCTGTCGCCAAGACCCCAACCTTCATAATGTTCAGCATCTACGAGGGACAATTCTAATTTGTTAAAATAAAGAACGGACCTATCTGAAATATCAGGCTGGCTACCGTGGATATTATATCCTATCATAAGTGCAGAAACGCAATCTCTTGGAATATAAGGGATTTCCCACGAAATCTGCGACCATTTTTTATTAGGTATGTTGATATGGTGAACTCCCTCAAATCTTTCATCTCTCGGATACGTGTTTTCTCCACCGTTTACCATAGAAAGAGACAGCCAGACATTCCTACTGCCCGGACAATCAGGATAAACCCATACAGATACCCTGTTGTATTCACTCCAGTCAGCAGAATTACCCTTAAATACAATGTTGGCTCTTGTGTAGCTTCTGTGGCTTTTAGGTTTAAATGGCAATGTTGACGGAACGTCTAGCTTTAATGATGTTGTATCATATAAAGAAAAGTCGTTACTTACAGACAGCGTTCCGGGTCCAACATATTCAATATTTTCCTTTGACTCCATACTACTGAGAAGAAGTGATTTATGTACATGCTTTTGGGCCATTCTCTTACTTGCACCATCATCTTCATTTGCTTTCATAGCTTTCCACGCATAGTTGCTTTCGTGTAGCAGTTTTTCTAATTCTTTTTTCATAAAATATCACCTCTTGACAATGTTCCAATTGATTATAACTATAATTCTAACATTATTCAACACCTATTCGAAACTTTAACATATTTGTCACAATTCAAAAAAAAACTCCCCTATAGGGAGTCTTTTTTTTAACTACTTTTTACAACCGCATCCTTCGCCACGCTGAATTGGCTCAAACTCATCAGCAAGTGGTGGGAAGAATTCATCCATTGGGAAACGAAGTGAATTAAACAGGTCACAAGGGTTCTCTTCAGTTGCAACAATGCATTCTTTCTGTGGGTAACAGAAATCTACTGCAGGGATAGACAACTGAACATTTCTCTCAATCTTTACGATTGTGAACAAACCAAGAGTTACAAGAACAATCTTGTCACCATGTGATACAAGTTCATCATCAAAACAGTCAGATACGCTTGCTGGAACAGTTGCAAGGTCACAATCACAGCAACATGTGCAATGGCATCTCTCAACTACTTTAGCAGAAAGAGCGATAGGGTCTACTACCTCTACTACTGCTTTTGGCATATTGTTCTTTTTCCACATTTCAGGTATTTGAGCGCCTGGGTTGTATTTCGATGTGTAAATTTTTGCATTACCTTCAGATCCAAAAAGAATTACCTTTTTATCAAAGGTAGCAAGTCCGTTAATAACTGTTGGTCTCGATACTCCTCTGAAAACCTCGAGGGTTACATTGAAAAAGTATTTAATATCAACTGTGTAGTATCCTCTGTTGAATGGCACAGGTTCTAGGGTTGGAAATACCCAGATAACCTCTGCGGATTTAACTCTTACATTAATAGCCTGATTAATAAGTTCCTGATCACATCTTGTAAGGATTACTCTTAAATCTTCAAGACAATCCTTTTCTCTACATACATCATAGACCTTATCTGTGTGAATACATACAGGTTCGTTGTGATTAGGACAGTTATTATTCTGTCGCTCTGACATAGCCATACCTCCTATAACTTTTATATTACAGTACATAATATGATAATCATGAATTAAAGTGTTCGCACGGCATATAATTTACGGAGAGGTGTATATATATGAATACAATAATCAAACTTTCAAACAACCAAACCTGGATATTTTATTATAACAATGACAACGGAATATGTTTCTCAAGATTAAATTCGCAAGGTAAAGTGTGCGATACTAGCATACTGTCTGGTAATTGCCCTGATGATTTTGATGTAATATGTGATAGTCAAGATAATATCCATCTGTGCTGTCAAAACAACGTCGGGGATATAATCTATTACCGTTGTACTAATCATTATTGGAATAAAACGGTATTGTTACATAGCAAGTCAAACACTACTAACAATAAACAATTCAAACTTTTTACAGTTAATAATTGGATCAGCATATTATACACATTGGAGTATAGAAATAAAAATATGCTTGTGCACCATATACCGCAGCTTAGCGCTCAGCCAACTGTAATTGACTATATTGGTAAAGCTTATGCTGCATCATGTGATGTGGAAGGGAACATTGCCATATTTTATGATAGCGAGTTGAATTCAGCCTTTGGTTATAAAGAATACAAGTTGTCACAAAAAAGTTGGTCAGACTTTACTCCAAAGCCAGAATTTGACAGGAGCGATACTGTAGTATCCCTTTTCGATAACAACAATGATCTTAACGTTGTATTCTCCAAGAATAAGGAAGTACATTATAGTGACAAACATGACAACACTCTTTTGTCAACAGGCACAAGACCGCTGATTCATATTCTGAACAATATGCAAGTCATACAGTGGAACTATAAAGGGAAGATTCACAGCGCAATTTCAAGAGACGGTGTCTCATCATGGGAAAAATCCGGTGAATACAACATTGGTAATAACTATAAATTAATTGATATTTACAAAATATCTAGCAACTATCCTCAAATAGCACTAAAAGGCGAATATATATATGGTTATATGGCGGACAATCGGGTAAATCTTTTAGGACTTAATGATTTCACTAATGGAGTTGACGATGATACTGAGGAAGTTATTATGAGCAATGTTTTAGAAGATAATTACTACAAAGATGACAATTATGAGACGAATCGTTATGAAGTAAATCCTCATGAAATAAATCCTCATAAAGTAAATCCTCACGAAGTAAATCATCATGAAATAAATCCTAATAAAGTAAATCATCATGAAGAAAACCATTATGAAGAAAATCATTATGAAGAAAATCATTATCAGGAAATGATTAAACCGCAAGAAGCAGCCCCTCAGGAAATAGACTACAGTTCGATTGAAACGACACTTGCAAACATAGAAAATATTCTAGAAAAAATACACTTGCAAATCTCTTCGCATGAAAACAGCTTGTTGGAAATTGGGAGAATAATAAAAGAACTGCCCATTGGCAGTTCTAAAAAAAGCAAATTTAGTCGATGACAGTATTGTCATTGATAATAGACTGAAGTTCATCAAAAAATGACTGAATATCTTTAAATTCACGATAAACAGAAGCGAATCTAACATATGCAACTGCGTCGATATCACGAAGTCTTGTAAGGATAAGATCACCTATTTCTTCAGATGTAATCTCACGTCGTTGCATCTCATATATTTTATTTTCAACGGAGTCAACCACTTTTTCAAGTTGCTTAATTCCGATAGGGCGTTTCTCGCATGCACGCATTAGTCCCATTATGAGTTTATTGCGATCAAAAGGCTGACGAGAACCGTCTTTTTTTATTACAGCAAGTGAAACACCTTCAACTTTTTCATAAGTACTAAATCGTTTTCCACACTCAAGGCATTCGCGGCGTCTTCTTATGGTCTCCCCATCTTCACTTGTTCTGGAATCTATAACCTTGCTTTCTAGACAACCGCAGTACAGGCATTTCATAATGAACACTCCTAACATATCAATAATTACTATACATAGTGTGTTCATTATACCACGAGTTTTACATAAATACAAATGAAATTTTAATTACAATTGGTTGAATAGTATGTAAGATTTATGATGTGACTATTTCTTTATTGTTATCCGAATTATCATAAAGAGTATATCTCTTTGTTTCAACAATTATTATGTCATCACCAATTTTTTTTATTTGTTTCCACGGAATTACAATGTTTTCTGATTTTGAAAAAAAGCCTTTGCCTCCCCCTTGTCCAGGTACTATTAAAGATAACAATCTGCCAGTAACTATATCAATTTCACAGTCACAAACAAAACCGAGTCTTTTGCCATCAAACACATCAATTACTTCCTTATTTCTTAAATCCTGTAATTTGTCCATCTTCTCATCTCCTCAACTAATTATATTGTAAACAAGATGGAATTATGATAAGCGACCTATTTTTATATTTCTGACCATGTTTTGTATACTTGGTATACATTTTCAGGCTTAGCATTAAGTCCGAATTCACACTGAGCAACGCATCCACCATTCTGCCACAAATTATCTTTTACCTGTTTTACAGCCTGTGCAATTTCTTCAGTAGACGCATTAGGGAGCATATGTTGCCTATCGATTTCTCCCCAGAAAGTTATTTTGCCTTTAAACTGCTGTAAATCATTAAAATCCATACAAAACAGTTGTGCATTAACCGCATCAAGTCCAAGCTCTACAAGATGTGGAAGAATTTCTAATATATACCCATCGGAGTGCATTAAAATCTTTTTGCCGTAACTATGAGCAATATCAATATAATCCTTATACATCGGTTTGAAAATCTCACACCATAGATTTGGATTAATAAGTAATGATTTTTGACATCCCCAATCATCCATAAAAAACAAGCAATCTATATCGGTTTGTGCCCATAATGTCAGCAATTCACTGTAATATTTATGCATCATACCAATAAATTCAAGCATATTGTCAGGCTTGGTGATAAGGTCGCAATACAAATTTTCGGTGCCTCTTATAAACTGTAATTGCTCAAAGGGTCGGGGACAACATCCACCGATTAAAAATTCATCTTTAGCTGCGCAATATTCATTTATCTTTTTTTGATTAATTGTCAGATTCTCAACAGGGATATGAATTTTGTCTATTCCTTCCCAATCGTAATCGTCGTCACTAATGATAGGATTTTTAACCTCTCCTATTGCACCATTATTCAAATTTTCAAAAGTACAACACCATTCATCAATATATATGCCTTTCATATTAGGGTTGCCATAGGTCGGAGGAGTTTGTGAACAAAATCCCGGTGTGCCAAACAAAATATCCTCAGGGAAATCATTAAACAGCTTACTCAGTTCTTCTTTATGATAGATTTCAGCATAATTAAGATATGATATGGTTCTGGGAACAATGCCCGTATCGTTTTTAAACTCTAATGTTTTGTATACCAGTTCTCTTGGTTTCATTCCAATCACCTCAATCATACAATAACATACTTACGATATTTATTCAATCAAATTTCATATGTTGACAAAAATATTTATATAGATTATAATATAAATACCATATTGATAATAATACATAATATATTAAACGGGTAATTTGTAAACAAATTGTTAAACTTTTTTAGTAAAAAGCCTTGCAATATTTGTTAATATATGATACAATATCATGCGGTTAATAATTATAAGTTTATATAAATGAGGTGAAACAAATGAGAGAAGGAATACATCCAAATTACAATCAGACTTCAATAACATGCGCTTGTGGCGAAGTTATCGCAACAGGTTCAACAAAGTCTAACATCCACGTTGAAATTTGTTCAAAGTGTCACCCTTTCTTTACAGGTAAACAGAAACTTGTAGATACAGGCGGCCGTGTTGACAGATTCAAAAAGAAATTTAACATTGATTAATTCAAAAAATAGCCTTACACAGTATTGTGTAAGGCTATTTTTTTATTTGAATAATATTTTATTGCGATGAACTAAATCTTCTGTTTATTCCTCCGGTAGTTATTGAATCTGTATCATACACCACTTCCTGTGCATATCCATGAGTTTCTTTATCATATGAATAATTAATCAATTTAAGGCCAGCTCCGGTTGATATTGTTACCGTTACTTTTGTGTCCGTGCCATCATTCATGTAATAATCAGATACATCAAACTCAACATTGCCTAGCTGAACGTAATCATCATAAAGAATATATGCATCATCTGCATTCTCAGTAATATAAAGTGCCCATTTTTGTCCGTCATCCCATACGAATTCACCATTCTGATCTTTTTGGGCAGATGTTGAAAGAACAATTGTTTCATCCTTTTCATCCCCATCAATATCACCTGTATATGATGAGACTTCTGTATACTTTTTGAGCTCTTCAGGTAATTTCTCTGATGAGATATTGACCTTCTCAATTATAGCAGGTGCATTTGGTGTCTCTTTATTATTATCAATTTTAGAAGCATCATTGCAACCAACAAAGAGCAAAGGGACAAGCATAATAATCCCAACAAATTTTGAACTAATCATAATCATTCCTCATTTCTCAGTTTATATAACTATATTATAATCAAGTATTTTTCATAACTACTTCTTCAATGATGTCTGCAACATCTTCACAAGCATCTAAGCAACTTTCCATATGCTCATATACATCAGTCCAGATAAACAATTCTCTGTCAGAGCATCCAGATACAGAAAGACCTCTTACTCCATCAACTAAAAGCTTGTCCCCTTCGCTTTCATAATTGTTTACAGCAACGATGCACGAATTAATATGTTCAGCGTTCTTGTAGTGTTTGAATTCAGTTAAAACAACATTGAGCGCCTGTGCACACGAAACAATAACTTTAGAGAATTCAGCAATGTCATCACGAAGTTCTGTGACATTGTACATATAAATACGGAGTAAAATATCTTCCATAGAATCTACAACAGTATCAAGCGTTTGAGCTAATGAGATGATGTCCTCTCGCTCGATAGGAGTAATAAACTCACGAACTAAGAGTCTTGTTATTCCATGTTTAGCACAGTCTGCCTCAT
>JAQVYH010000011.1 GCA_029004515.1 Eubacteriales bacterium
AGAGATGATGCTTAAATATTTCCTTGATAAGATATGTCGTCACAGAATCGTTAAACCAAGAATCATTGTTTGTGTTCCAAGCGGTGTTACAGAGGTTGAAGAACGAGCTGTCCGTGATGCGGCCCTTCAGGCAGGTGCAAGCCGAACTCATCTTATTGAGGAGCCTATGGCTGCGGCAATCGGTGCTGATTTAGATATCTCAAAACCTTGCGGCAGACTTGTTGTAGACATCGGTGGCGGTACAACTGATATCGCAGTTATCTCTCTTGGTGGCATTGTAACAAGTGTATCCATTAAGGTAGCCGGTGATAAATTTGATGATGCAATCATAAAATACGCAAGAAAGCGGTTTAATATACTAATTGGTGAAAGAACCGCCGAGGCGATCAAGCACAGAGTAGGAACAGTATATAGCCAAGGCGAGGCAAGCTCCATTGATAACATTATGGAGTCAAGGGGAAGAAGCCTTGTTACGGGTCTTCCAAAGAGCTTTACAATATGCTCTGCTGACATTCTGGATATCCTTACTGAAACAGCAATGGAGATTGTTGAGGCAGTGAAGCTTGTGGTGGAGGAAACACCACCGGAGCTTGTCGGAGATATCAGTACAAATGGTATTGTCATGACAGGCGGTGGCGCACTTCTTAAGGGGCTTGACAAGCTTATCACTCATGAAACAGGTATAGACTGTCATATTGCAGAAAATGCAATTTCATGTGTAGCTATCGGTACAGGCAGAGCCCTTGACAATATCGAGCAACTAAAGGATGATTATCCAAGATATTATAGAAGATAATCATTTGATCTGCATAAGTTTCACAAGAAGGTTTTAGTATATGAATTGTAAAAACAGCAGGCAATCTAGTATGCATGCCTTGTATGGTATAAAACTGGCATATCGTATGGTACTGTTAATCCTGTTTGCAGTTGCATATGTGTTAAGTCATCTGCATATCGAAACAGGTTTATTTGTTATGCTTGAAGAAAGTTATATCCTTATTGCCGGCGTTTGGATTATTTTCATGGTTGAGATGCTTTTAAGGGCGTTTCCTTCTAAATTTGAAAGCATCGGTTGTCAAAAACAATTTGCAAGAAATTATAAACCGGCACAGGAAAGTCCAAATGCAAAAATTATAGAGCAGGATCTGTTCTTCTGATTGGTATTATATGGGTAATTCTCACGGCTATTCAGGGCGTTTTGTATTATGCAGGTATTATTGATGAGGGCATGCTGCTTCTTATTTCTCTTGTGTATTCTGTTCTGGATATAGTTTTTATTTTATTCTTTTGCCCTTTTCAGACTTGGTTTATGAATAACAAATGCTGTGCAACCTGTCGAATATTCAATTGGGATTATCTGATGATGTTTTCCCCTATTGTGTTTATTAAGAGTGTTTATACCTTGTCGTTGTTTGGCGTGGCGTTTATACTTTTTATCAGATGGGAAATGACAGTATACAAACATCCTGATTGGTTTAGTGAAGGTACTAATTGCAATTTAACATGTGATAATTGCACAGAGCGGTTGTGTGCATACAAGAGACGTCTTCGTAAGATGTTTGCGAAGAATCATAAGAATAATATGATTATGTTTACTACCGATGAAAATAATTTTTAGAAAACTCTTGACATTAGTTGGGATGTGTGATATATTTCTTTAGTAAAGAAGAAGTTATCCGCTTCTCACCCTTCAGCAAATGAGCCAACGGGTTACTTATAAATGGTATTTTATGCGGATGACTCTTGTTGTCCGCATTTTTTATTTTGCGGAAATATTAAATTAAAAGAAGGTGTTTTTATCAGCAAGGAACTTATGATCAATGAGGAAATCCGTGACAAGGAAGTTCGACTTATTGGTTCTGATGGTGAACAGCTTGGCGTTGTGTCACTTAGCGAGGCTATGGAAAGAGCCATTGCACTGAATCTTGACCTTGTAAAAATTGCTCCCGGGGCACAGCCTCCTGCGTGCAAGATTATGGATTATGGTAAGTATAAGTTTGAAGCGGCAAAGAGGGAAAAGGAAAACCGCAAGAATCAGAAAACGGTTACCCTTAAGGAAGTGCGCATCACACCTAATATCGATGACCACGACCTCGAAACTAAGCTGAATAATGCTGCTAAATTCCTTAAGGACGGAGACAAGGTTAAAGTTACTGTTCGTTTCCGTGGTAGAGAGGTTAAGCATTCTGCATTGGGTGAAAAGCTTCTCGTTAGAATCGAAGAACTCATCAAGGATGTAGGCGTTGTAGAAAAGCGTCCAAAACTTGAGGGCAGAAATATGTTTATGATCATTGCGCCAAAAGCGTAGGATAAATTACAGGCTTATAAGATAAAGGAGCCTATCAACGAAGGGAGTTAATTAATATGCCTAAAATTAAGACACATAGCGGTGCTTCTAAAAGATTTAAGGTAACTGCTTCTGGTAAAGTAAAAAGAGCAAAGGCTTGCAAGAGCCATATCCTTAATAAGAAGTCAACAAAGAGAAAAAGAGGACTAAGAAAGACTTCTTATGCTTCAACAGCAAACGAAGCTACAATCAAGACACTTATTCCATATAAATAAGCAAAGGAGGAGAAAATAAATGGCTAGAATTAAAGGTGGCATGACCACCAGAAGAAGACATAAAAAAATATTAAAGTTGGCAAAAGGTTACAGAGGCGGTAGAAGGGTTCTTTTCAAGACTGCTAACGAAGCTGTAATGAAGGCTCTCCAGTATGCATATGTTGGCAGAAAGCAGAGAAAGAGAGATTTCCGTCAGCTTTGGATCGCTAGAATCAATGCAGAAGCTCGTGCAAATGGCATCAGCTACAGCAAATTTATGAACGGTCTTAAGAAGTGCAACATCACAATCAACAGAAAGATGCTTTCTGAAATTGCTATTAATGACAAGCCTGCTTTTGCTTCACTTTGCGAAAAGGCTAAGGCTGCACACAATTAATTATACAAAAGGCCTCTGCCGATAGGGAACAAAACATATCGGCAGGGTCTTTTTTTCCATTTTATTGATATGATACAATACATTAAATCTACTGAAAATAGAATAATCAAACTTGTCAAACATCTGTCTAAAAAGGGCGAAAGAGATAAAAATTCTCTGTTTATTGCAGAGGGGGTCAGACTTGTCCGTGAAGCTATTGCTGATGGTAAGCCTGAGTTCATTCTCACAACTTCACCTTGCAAGGATTTTGTTGGAACACAGTATATTGTAAGTGACGAGTTGTTTGAGAAGCTGTCCGACACCAGAACTCCACAAGGTATAATGGCTTTATGCCCTATGCCAAGGTGGGATGAGGGAATTTTGTGTTCGGCACGGCTTGTTCTTGTATGTGAAAATATCTCTGACCCGGGCAATCTTGGCACGATGCTTCGCACAGCCGAGGCGGCAGGGGCAGATGCTGTTATCCTCGCAGGAAATACAGTGGATTTGTATAATCCAAAGACAGTTCGATCCACAATGGGGTCTGTTTTCAGAGTGCCTGTTTTTGTGGGAGATACATATGTGGACAAGCTAGGTGAGTATGGATTTACATTGGCTGTTACATGTCTTGATGGGGCAATTGACCTATACAAGGCTGAAACAGTAGGCAAGAAGGTTGCGCTGGCAATAGGCAGCGAAGCCCATGGCATATCCAAGGCGCTAGAAAATAAAGCTGACCTGAAAATTAAAATCCCCATGTGGGGAAAGGTTGAATCTTTAAATGCAGCTATTGCCGCATCAGTTTGTCTTTATGAATGCAGACGACGACTTGAATCCCAAGAATAATATATAAGTAAGGAGATCTATGCGATGAAGGAAAATATCATATATTCCCTATGGCTTACATCTCTTACGGGTATGGGGATTATCCGCCAACATTCAGTTATAGATGCGTTTAAAAATCCTCAAAATGCATATAATGCAACAAGACAGGATATTGAATGTATGCCAGGTCTTTCCACCACTGAAAAGAAGATTCTGTGCGATAAGGATTTAAGCCGTGCAGAGGCGATTTATAGGGAATGCACAGAAAAGGGCATTAAGATAATAAGTTACGAATCTGAGGATTTTCCTCAGTTGCTTTTAGAAATTCCGGATTTCCCAGTAGTGCTGTATGTACTGGGTACACTTGGAAATATGACAGAAGAATTTCCACTTGCTATGGTTGGTACTCGTCATCCGTCTGTATATGGAAGTAAGATGGCTGAAAAATTTTCTTATGAAATTGCAGCAGCAGGAATGACTATCGTCAGCGGTATGGCAAGAGGCGTAGACTCGATTTGCCATAAAGGAGCGCTTAAGGCAGGTATGAGAACGATTGCCGTATTAGGCTGTGGTGTTGATGTGGTTTATCCACCTGAAAATGAGCAGCTTAAAAAGGTTATAGAAAGTAGCGGCGCAGTTATATCCGAGTTCCCACCGGGGAGCGCACCGCTTGCGTCACACTTCCCCCAAAGAAATAGAATCATCAGCGGTATGAGTCTTGCTACGATGATTGTTGAGTGCGAAGAGACAAGCGGTACGATGATCACCGCAGGTTTTGCAAATGAATATAATAGGACAGTGTATACTGTTCCGACTAATCTTGATAACAAGCACGGACTTGGTAATATTGCACTTGCCAAGGATGGTGCACAGTTTGTATATTCTCCAGAGGATATTTATCGTGATTTCATTCAGTCACAACCCGAGAGGGTTGCTTCTGCGTGGGAGACTAAGGAGAACAATCCAATTAACAATTACAACAACTACATACTAGGCATACTAAGCGGCAGTATTCCCACAGGGATTGACCGCATTTGTGAAATGACAGGCCTTTCTATCAAGGAGATTAATGCAAAGATGACACTTCTTGAACTTGAGGGAAGGGTAAATTGTCTTTCAGGCCAGAGGTATGTATTGAAATAGACACCTCTGCACATTTGGTGCAGTAAATTATGATTACCGCATGAAGGAGAAAATAATAAATGTCCCGATATCTTGTAATAGTGGAGTCGCCTGCAAAGGCAAAAACAATAAAAAAATACCTGGGAAGCAGTTATACAGTTCAGGCATCGATGGGACACCTACGTGACCTTCCCAAAAGTCAGCTTGGTGTAGATATTGAGAATGACTTTGAACCTCGTTATATCACTATACGTGGTAAGGGCGACCTTCTTTCTAAACTTAAAAAACATGCGAAGAATGCCGACAAAGTTTTTCTCGCGACTGACCCTGACCGTGAAGGTGAGGCAATATCATGGCATCTTCAACAGGTGCTTAATATCGAGCCTGAGAAGACCTGTCGTGTAGCTTTTAACGAAATTACTCAGACAGCTGTTAAAAGTGCAATCAAAGCACCAAGACAGATTGATTTGAATCTCGTTGATGCTCAGCAGGCAAGACGAGTTCTTGACCGTATTGTAGGTTACACCATTAGTCCGCTCCTTTGGAAGAAGGTTAAAAAGGGACTTTCAGCAGGTCGTGTGCAGTCTGTTGCAACAAGACTTGTTGTTGATCGAGAAAAGGAAATTGAGAATTTCCAGCCTGTTGAGTTCTGGAGTATTGCGGCTCTTATGTCACAAAAGGATGGCAAACAGGAATTTACGGCTCGTTTCCATGGTGGACTCGACGGAAGAAAAACTGAGCTTCATAATAAGGAAAAGGTTGATGAGATTCTCTCAAACATTAAGAATGCAGACTATGTTGTAAAGAATGTTAAAAAGAGCGATAAGTCCAAGACTCCTGCTGCACCATTTACTACAAGTACACTTCAGCAGGAGGCTTCAAGAAAGCTTAATTATACTTCAAAAAAGACAATGCAGGTAGCACAGATTCTTTATGAAGGTGTTGATATCAAGGGTAAGGGTACAGTAGGTCTTATTACTTACATGCGTACTGACTCACTTCGTATTTCTGACGAAGCACAGGCATCAGCAAGACAGTTTATTGCGCAGACCTATGGTGCGGAGTTTAATCCAGCGAAGATAAGACAGTTCCGAACAAAGAAGAATGCACAGGACGCTCATGAAGCTATCCGTCCTACTGATGTTGAACTCACCCCACAGATGGCAAAGCAGATTTTAGAACCTTCCCTTTATAGACTATATAAGCTTATCTGGGAAAGATTCGTTGCCAGCCAGATGGCAAATGCTATTTATGACACTATTCAGGCTGATATCCAGGCCGATAAATATATATTCAAGGCAAGTGGCTCAAAGATTAAGTTCCAGGGTTTCACAAAGGTCTATGTTGAAAGCCTTGATGTGACAAATGAGGAAGAACAAGAAGAAAAGGAAGGTAAGCTTCCGCTTCTTGAAAAGGGAGAGAGCCTCGACCTTAAGAAGCTTGATCCAAAGCAGAGCTTTACACAGCCACCTGCAAGATATACTGAAGCAACTCTTATCAAGGCTATGGAAGATGATGGTATCGGCAGACCAAGTACCTATGCTCCTACAATCTCGACTATCCTTGCAAGAGGCTATATTATAAGAGAGGCAAAGTCATTGCTGCCAACAGAGCTTGGCATTGTTGTTACTGACCTTATGAAGAACTACTTTGCAGATATTGTTAATGTTGAATTTAGCGCCCATATGGAAGACCTACTTGACGGAGTTGAAGAGGGCAGCCAGAAGTGGCGTAATGTTATTGCTGACTTCTATGGCCCTTTTGAAACGGTTCTCAAAAAGGCAGAGGACGAAATTGGTAAGATTCAGGTTGCCGATGAGGTTTCTGATGTCCCATGTGAAAAGTGTGGCAGAATGATGGTTTACAAGATGGGTCGTTTTGGCAAATTCCTTGCCTGCCCGGGGTTCCCTGAATGTCGCAATACAAAGAATATTGTTGTTGAGCTTAATGATGTTCCTTGCCCTAAATGTGGTGGCAAAATCCTTATCCGTAATAGCAAAAGAGGTAAGGTTTACTACGGCTGTGAGCACAATCCATCCTGTGACTTTATGACATGGGATAAACCTATAAATGAAAAATGCGAAATATGCGGAAGCATCAAGGTAGAAAAGCGTGCAAGAGGTGCGGTAAAGCATATTTGCAGTAATAAGGAATGTGAAAATTCAAAATGATTACTCCAATTAAGATAATCGGCGCAGGTCTTGCCGGCTGCGAGGCAGCATGGCAGATTGCCAGCAGAGGCATAGCGGTAGAGCTTTATGAGCAGAAACCTGTTAAAATGTCCCCTGCACATAAATCGGAAAACTATGCAGAGCTTGTATGCAGTAATTCTCTGCGAGCTGACGGCATATCAAATGCTGTAGGGCTTCTTAAGGAAGAGATGCGTATGCTTGGCTCTCTTGTGATGGAAGCGGCAGACAGCACTCGTGTTCCCGCCGGTGGCGCTCTTGCAGTTGACCGTGATGGATTCTCAAAGTATATAACAGATAAAGTAAAGAGTCATCCTCTTATCAAGGTGATAGAGCAGGAAGTGACCGCAATTCCGCAGGATGGAATTGTTATAGTTGCTTCAGGTCCGCTTACCGAGGGTGAGCTTTATGAGGATATTCGCCGTAATACAGGGGATTATCTACACTTCTTCGATGCGGCGGCGCCTATCGTAACATTAGAGAGCATTGATAATGAAAAGGTTTATCGTGCGGCTCGTTATGGTAAGGGTGGGGCGGACTATATTAACTGTCCTATGAATAAAGATGAATATGAGCGTTTTTATAATGAACTCATAAATGCAGAGGAAGTTCAGCTACACGGATTTGAAAATAATGTTTTCGAGGGTTGTATGCCTGTTGAGATTATGGCAAAGAGAGGGCCTCAGACACTTCTTTTTGGAATGCTCAAGCCTGTTGGACTTCCATATCCCGGCACAGACAAATGGCCTCATGCTGTTGTTCAGCTTAGACAGGATAATAAGGAGGGTACACTCTTTAACCTTGTAGGATTCCAGACTCATCTTAAGTTTGGTGAGCAAAAAAGAGTGTTCAGTATGATTCCCGGTCTTGAAAATGCCGAGTTTGTAAGATATGGTGTTATGCATCGTAACACATATATAAACTCCCCAAAACTCTTGGATGCAACCTATCGTATGAGAGATAATGAGCGCATCTATTTTGCGGGGCAGATAACAGGTGTTGAGGGCTATGTCGAGTCAGCCTCAAGCGGAATTGTTGCAGGTATCAACGCTGCGATGAGCGTTTTGGGTAAGGAGCAGATTATTTTTGATAATCTCACTGCTACAGGTGCTCTCGCTAATTATGTTTCTTGTGGCTCGCAAGCTGATTTTCAGCCGATGAATGTTAACTTTGGTATAATCCCATCCCTTGAGATGAGAATAAGGAACAAAAAAGAAAAGAATGAAATTATTGCAAACAGAGCTATTAAGGCTCTTGAAAATCAATTGGAAGGATCTGACCTGAAATGAGTAAGCTTAATGTATGTGTACTTTTCGGTGGGGTATCAAGTGAGCACGATGTTTCACTTATTACTGCAAAGGGCATTATTGATAACCTTGACAGAGAAAAATACAATGTCTATCCTGTGGGTATCACTAAGGATGGCAGATGGCTTATGTACAGTGGTGATTCAGAGGGAATCCCATCTAACAGTTGGCTTAAGGAAGGTAGAAAGGCTATTATCTCGCCTGACCGTATTGACGGCGGACTTATAACGGATGATGGGCTCATTAAGATAGATGTTGTATATCTTGCTCTTCATGGTAAGAATGGCGAGGATGGTACAATTCAGGGACTTTTAGAAATTGCAGGAATAAAATACACAGGGGCAGGAGTTCTCTCAAGTGCACTTTGTATGGATAAGGCTATGACAAAGGTGTTTCTTGGTGGGTTTGGAATTCCACAGGCAGAAATGCTTTTGTTTATTAATAAAGCTCCTGATGATATGGTAGAGCAGGTAGAAGGCAAGTTTACATATCCGGTTTTTGTTAAGCCCTCTAATGGCGGTTCATCCTGTGGAGCATATAAGGTTCGTAGCAGGGAACAGCTTATTTCATCAGTTAATTCAGCCTTTGAATATGACACAAAGGTTATGGTTGAAGAATATATCAATGCATACGAGGTTGAGTGTGGCATACTCGGTAATGAGGAAACTAATGCAGGAAGTCTTTCAAAGATAGTTATCGAGAGCGAAACCTATGATTACGAAACAAAATATACTCCGGGTATGGCTTTTAATGAAATCCCTGCAAAGATTCCACAGGATAAGACGCAGGAAGTAGTTGCCCTTGCAAAGAAGATATATACATGTCTTGATGCATCAGGCTATGGCAGAGTTGACTTCTTTATGGAAAAGGCAACAGGTAAGATTTTGTTTAACGAGCTTAATTCACTCCCCGGTTTCACACCATTTAGCGCATATCCCGGTATGTGGGAAGATAAGGGAGTAAGCTTTTCGCAGCTTCTAGATAAGATTATCACTCTTGCACTTGATAAATGAGGTGAATATTATGAATCCTAAATCAAAAGCAATTGGTGTTTTTGACTCAGGTCTTGGTGGACTTTCTGCTGTTAAGAAGATCACCCAGATAATGCCAAATGAGGACATTGTCTATTTTGGTGATACAGGCAGAGTTCCTTATGGCACAAGGTCGGAGCAGACTATAATTAAATATGCAACTCAGGATGTTGCTTTTCTTATGGAGCATAATATCAAGATGATTATTATTGCTTGCGGTACTGTAAGTACAGTTGCCTATCCATTCCTTGAGAAAAGTTGCAAATTGCCCTTGGTTGGCATAACAGGTGCATCAGTTAAGGGTGCTATCAAGGCAACCAAGACAAAGCATGTTGCGATAATGGGTACAAATGGTACAATCGGAAGCGGAGTTTTCCAGAAGATGCTTGAGGATAAAGGGGTTAAATCCCTTGGTATTCCTTGTCCGCTCCTTATACCCTTGGTTGAGAATGATTATATTGACAGGCCTGCAACAAGGCTCATTGTTGAGGACTATTTAAAGCCTGTTATGGATAGTGATATTGACACAATTATCCTAGGTTGCACTCATTTCCCATTGTTATCCAATGTAATTTCTGATATAATGGGACCAGAGGTTACGCTTATTAACTCGGGTGCGCAGACTGCACAGGCAGCCTACGATGTCCTTAAGAGAGAGAATCTCCTTAATGACAATGGTGGCAAGCACAGCTTTTATGTAAGTGACGACCCTGATGGTTTTGGCAGGTTGGCGGGGATATTCCTTGGTAATGAGCTAACAGGCAAGGTTGAGAAAATAGATATTGAAAATTACTAATTTTTGAGAGAAGAATGCTACTTGACTAATATATTGGTTACTATCCGTGGTGTTCAAGAGTGGGAAGGCGAAGATGTTATTCATTTGGTTATGCCCGGTACACTCCATATAGATAACACGGGCTCATATATTACATATGACGAAACAGAAGAGACAGGTATGGCGGGTACAACCACTACCATCTGTGTAAAGGGCAAAAAAGTTGAGATTATCCGCACAGGCACAAGTAAATCTGTTATCACCCTCGAAAGAGGAAAAAGATACGATTGTGAATATCAGACCCCCCATGGCGCTATGTCAATCAGCACAATTGCAAGTGAAGTTAAGGCATACATAGGCGACAGTGAGGGCAAGGTCAGAGCAAAATATATGATTACTATCGGGAATCAACCGTCTGGGGAAAATATCTTTGATATTTCCTACAAGGTGGTATAACAGGAGGTTTTTTTACTATGATGAAGGATTTAGACGGTCTTATCAGACAGCAAATTAAAGAGGTTATCCGTATGGCGCTTGCCAAAGCGGAGATTACCTTTGAAGATGAAATCAATATTGAAAGTCCAAGAGATGTGAAGTTTGGTGATTTCTCTGCAAATACTGCTATGCTCCTTGCAAAGCAGGAAAAGCTTGCTCCAAGAATGATTGCGCAGAAGATTATTGATAATATGTCACTCGAGGATACATATATAGACCGCATTGAGATTGCGGGTGCAGGCTTTATTAACTTCTACCTTAAGGACGGATGGCAGACTGGTGTTCTCCCAATTATCGAGGAAATGTGTGACAACTACGGTTACACCGATTTTGGTAATGGCGAGAAGGTTATGATTGAATTCGTTAGTGCCAACCCAACAGGCCCAATGCATATGGGTAATGCTCGTGGTGGTGCTCTTGGCGACAGTCTTGGTAATGTTATGAAGATGGCTGGCTTTGATGTTACAAAGGAATTCTATCTCAACGATGCCGGCAACCAGATTGAGAAGTTTGCAAAATCGCTTGAGGCAAGATACCTCCAGCAGTATGACCCCGAGTATCCATTCCCAGAGGACGGATATCACGGTGATGATATAAAGGAAAGAGCAGCACAGTTCACAGAAATCAATGGAGATAAATATGTACAGGCTTCTTCACAGGACAGAAGAAATGCCCTTACAGAATTCTCTCTTGAAAAGAATATTGCTGCTATGAAGGAAACGCTTAATAGCTACCGAGTTGTTCACGATATCTGGTATCTTGAAAGCGACCTTTACAAGAGCGGTGATGTTGAAAAGACAATCAAGGCTCTTATGGATAGTGGTGAGGCTTATGAACAGGATGGCACAGTATGGCTAAAGGGTGAAGAAAAGGACGAAGTTCTCGTTCGTAACAACGGAATCCCAACATACTTTGCAGCAGATATTGCATATCACTATAATAAGTTCGTGACAAGAGGCTTTGACAGAGTAATCAACATCTGGGGTGCAGACCATCACGGGCATATAGCTCGTATGAAGAACGCTATGGCACTTATTGGAATCAACCCTGACAGACTTCAGGTTGTTACAATGCAGCTTGTTCGTCTTATGAGGGGTGGCGAGGTTGCTCGTCAGTCCAAGAGAACAGGCGGTGCAATCACTCTTACTGAGCTTATCGAGGATATCGGTATCGATGCATCAAGATATTTCTTTAATATGCGTAATGCAGGTAGCCATTTTGACTTTGACCTTGATTTGGCTGTTCAGCAGAGTAATGATAACCCTGTTTATTATGTTCAGTATGCTCATGCAAGAATATGTTCTATTATAAGACAGATGGCAGAAGAGGGTGTTGCAGTTCCAAGCTGTAAGGATGTCAATCTTACACTTCTTGACAAGCCTGAGGAAGTCGAGCTTCTTCGTAAGCTTGCACAATTCCCGGGTGAGATTAAGCTGTCTGCAGAGGTTTTAGAGCCTGCTAAGATTACAAAATATGTTTCTGAGCTTGCAGGACTTTTCCATAGCTTCTACAATGCTCACCGAGTTAAGGGTGAAGATAAGTCCCTTATGAATGCAAGACTTAAGCTTGTTGACAGCGTTCGTATTACACTTAAGAACGCTCTTGGAATCCTTGCGGTAGACGCACCTGAAAAAATGTGAAAGGGAAAACCAATATGAGGCGAATAACAGCATTGGTATTAGTATTTATAATAGCGCTTTCATTTGTTTGTGTATCTGCCGAGGAAAAGGAATACACAAGACTGGAAGCATTCCATATGGTAGCTGATCTTTTTGGTATTAAGGCAGATGGTGATATTTCACCTCTTCTTTCGTATAGCGATTGGGCGTCTGTCAAAGGCGCAGACAGATACCTTGTGGCAGCTGTTGTAAAGAGTGGTATTTTTGCTCCTACAACAGACCTTATTGACCTGAATAGTCCAATGAGTTGGGGAGATTATGACCGCCTGACCTTTGGTATGAATCTTTACGCACTTAGTACAAAGGGTTATAACTTCATTTCAGGTGAGCTTACATCTGTTAATGTTAAAGGCTGCGTGGTTACTGTAAATCACACTGACGAATACAAATTCGCGGCAGGTATTCCTGTTATAAAGGGTGAGTCTGTTGACAATGCTTTCTCTGGCATCTCATCAGGTACAAGCTTTGAAGTGGTTTATGATGATGAGGGCAAGGCGATAGTTGCGTGGATTAAAAGAGCCAACGGTGCAACAGCCAGATATATCCTTAAAGGTGATTTGTATCTAAATGATATTATATCAGGCAGACTTATATTTAAGAATACATCTGCTCTTCGTATGGATAAATGGGTTGCAACAAAGGACCCATATTTTACTGCTGATATCTGTGAGGAAACAATCCTTGTTTGTGATGACAAGCAGATTATGCTTGCAGATGTGAACGTTAATTACCTTGATAGACCGGTATCAATAATCATAGGCGAAAAGGCAAACAAGCCTTGCGTATTATATGTTCTGTTTAATTAAATAACGGAAAGGAATGTGAAACTACAATGAAAAGATTTATTAAAACATCTGCTTCTTTGGTGCTTGCTTTTACATTGACCTTTACTAATGTTTTTGCAACAACTAATACCGAGAGGATTAACGAGATTATGCGTTCATCCGAAGAGATGAAAAATTTCGAATATCTTATCGGGATTGCAGGTATAGACTATTATTTTGATAATCAGGATAGTGACTATCTTCGTGGTGCTTTGGCGAAGATTCTAAAGGACCACCCTGAGCTTTTTGAGGATGCGCTGGAGGGTGCTTTCTCTGCACTTGACCCAAACTCCCAGTATATTAAGTCATCTGACTTTGCATCTACAATGGAGGAAGTTGACGGTAGCTATGTGGGTATCGGTACAACAATCACTGTAGATTTAGGCAAGTTCTTTGTTACACCATTTCCTGATTCTCCTGCGGAAGAGGCAGGACTTCAGACAGCTGATATTATCACAAGCGTTGATGGCGTTTCGGTTGATGGAATTTCCCTTGATGAACTTGTTTCACGAGTTCGTGGTAAGGCAGGTACATATGTTGAGCTTGGTATCAAGAGGGGCGAGGGTACATTTACTGTAAAGTGCGAAAGACGAGAAATCCATGTAAGCCCTATTAGCTATGATTATCTTGAAGATGGCATTGGTTATTTGCAGATAACATCATTCAATGGTAATATTGAAGAATATCTCCTCCCAGCTCTTGATGATTTGGAGAAGCAGGGTGCAAAGAAGATTATTCTTGACCTTCGAGGTAACCTTGGTGGTGAGGTTAAGGGTGCGCTTGTTACAGCAAGCCAGTTTGTCCCCAACAAGGCTCTTATAATGACACAGGATTTTAAGAACGATTCAAAGAATAGGGCATTTTACTCATCCTCTGATAAGGTTCGATTTAAGCCGATTGTTCTTATTGATGAATATAGTGCTTCTGCTTCAGAAATCGTTGCAGGTGCAATTAAGGATAATAAGGCTGGTGTTCTCGTAGGACAGAAGTCCTATGGTAAGGGTACTGTTCAAGGTGTTAAACAAGTATTCACAGGCGGTGCACTGTGGTACACCGTTGCATCATATCGTCTCCCAAGTGGTGAGTGGATTCACGGCAAGGGCATAACGCCTGATTATGTAGTGGAAAACTCTGTTTCACCTCTTGATATAAGTGGCATACCAACACTTAGCTATCAGGTGCTCAAAAAAGGTGACACAGGCGATAAGGTTGCTGCATTAAATGCAAGTCTTAACGCTCTAGGATTCAAAAACGTTAATGATAAGGGAATCTTTGACGATGCTACAGAAAGTGCCGTAACCTATGTTCAGAGCAGCAAGGAACTGTTTCCCTACGGTGTAGCAGACATTAATACTCAGATTGCAATCGCAACTATGCTTGAAGAAGCAGAAGTTGTTAATGATGATCAGCTTGCGAAAGCTTTAGAAATTGCAAGAAATATAAAATAAACTTGCAAAAAAGACTTGACTTATCTCCCCGCTTCGGTTAAAATAGTAACATACTATTTAATGAAGCGGGGATTTATTATGGACAGAATGAGTGAATACTACGGTTTCTTGAGTGAAATCGCACAATCTATGAAGGCGAGAGAGGTAATTAATACTGAACTCTATAAGAAGTATAATGTAAAAAGAGGGCTTCGTAATGCTGATGGCACAGGTGTTTTAGTTGGTCTTACAGCAATTGGCGAAGTGCACGGATACATAGTTGATGAAAATGAAAAAGTAGATGTTGAGGGTAAGCTTTACTATCGTGGTATAGATGTTGAAGACCTTATCGCGAGGAAAGAGGCTGAAAATAGATTCGGTTTTGAAGAAACAATATTCTTGCTCCTTTTTGGCACTCTTCCTACAAAGGACGAACTTGAACACTTTAACAAGATGATGCAAGTTGCAAGAAATCTTCCTCGTGGTTTTGCAGAGGATATGATTATCCGTGTGCCATCAAAGGATATTATGAACAAGCTTGCTACCAGCGTTCTTGGACTTTATTGTTATGATGATAATCCTGATGAGAGAACAGTTGCTAATGTTCTTCGCCAGTCAGCAGAGCTTATTGCAAGAATGCCTGCTATGATTGCATATTGTTATAATGCAAAGCAGCATTATCTTGATAAAGAGAGCCTTCACATCCACGAACAGGATCCTTCACTCTCACTAGTGGAGAATTTTTTAAGCCTTATTCGTCCTGATAGAAAGTTTACAGACGAAGAAGCAAAGCTACTTGACACATGCCTTATCCTCCATGCTGAGCATGGTGGTGGTAACAACTCATCATTCACAGCCCATGTTATTTCATCAACAGGCACAGATACTTATTCGGCAGTTTCGGCATCAATAGGTGCTCTTAAAGGACCTCGTCATGGCGGTGCTAATAAGGCTGTTATGGCAATGATGGATGACATCGAGGCTAATGTCAAGGATTGGAATAGCGATGATGAAGTAGCAGCATATCTTGAAAAGATTCTCCGTAAGGAGGCTAATGATAATTCAGGTCTTATATATGGTATGGGTCATGCGGTTTATACCGTTTCCGACCCACGCACAACCATTCTTAGGCAAAATGCAGAGCGCCTTGCATATGAGCGAGGATTTGAAAAGGAATATCAGCTTTATACTAATATTGAGCGCCTTTCACCAGAAGTATTTTCAAAGGTTAGAGGTATGGATAAGAAAATCTGCGCAAATGTTGACCTTTATTCAGGCTTTGTATACAAGATTCTGGGTATCGACCCAGCTCTTTATACACCAATGTTTGCAATGGGACGTAGTGTTGGCTGGTGTGCCCATGTTATTGAAGAGGTTGCATTTGGCGGTAAGATTATTCGCCCAGCGTATAAGAGTGTATGCAAAAGGGCGCAGTATATACCTTTAGAAGATAGATAAATCTTACGGGAGTGATAAAATGCACATAACATCTAAACCTCACCGCTCGTAGTATCTTAATACAACTTCGGGACGGGCAAAGCCCTTTCGGTTTAACTGCTATGCACTATTTTCTTGCACCCTTTTACGGGAGCGATAAAATGCACCGAATGAACGAACTTCGGCTCTCGGAGCATCTTTATACACCGTCGGCAACGGCTTTTTTAAAGCCTCTCAGTTCGTCCCTTCTGCACTATTTTCTCGCACCCTTTTATTGTAATGAATGTATGGTCACAGTGTACTATTAATTGCCTTTGGCATGAATTGCACTTGTGAAATGAATTAAAACCTGCGGTTTCATGAATTGCCAAGTGGAAATTGTTGAAGAGAATCCTAGGCAAATTCAACCATTATTAATTTGAAAGTAATTCGATTCATAGAGCTGTAGCGAGAATTTATTTAAGTTACCCCCAATTATTGACAACAATAGTTGTCAATTCATATTTAGCAATGCAATAGCAAAAAGCCGATGCAACCGCATCGGCTTTTTGTTTTAATTCATATATTCTATATAGTCCTTTATCATATTACTATAGTCTGCAAGGACGGGGGTTTTGTTATCATATAAATCATTTTCAAACGCCCACATAATTCCGTCGAGGTCATATTTTTTCATTCTGTCAAAGCACAACTGCATATTGGCAAGTGTTCCACCGCCTGTGTTCTCACCCATTATTTTGAGGTTATGCGGATTCTTCTTTGCATAGTATGCCATATAGTGAACAGGGGAGAAGTTATTGCTCTCGGATGGGATAGTCTGGTCATCGTTATAAGTCCATTCTGCATTGGCATCAATCCATGTGCAATATACAATTACTTTTGGATTATCTAAGCCCATAATAAGCTTTTCAAAGTCAAAGCCCCTTTGCACTTCGCCATTTTTTTCAGGGGCGGTTGAGCCATTTAGGTTAACAGCAATAGCCTTTTCTACCTGTCCTGTTCGTGTGCCCCATGATGGATAGAGCATTGCCATTTCACCGGTAAAATACTTTTCACAGGTGTCAATCTGCCATGTCTGGTAGTTGAGGAGTGCGTCAAAATACCAATTTGTAAAGGCATATGCCTCTCCATTTGGCGATGGATTGCCAGGCTTCCAACCAACTGTGGGGCATACAGTAATTCCTTGTGGTAGTCCCGCTGTTTTGCCCTGTGCAATATCGTCAAATGCCCAATAGGAGTTGGTCTTACCATTAAATGTCGGATGAGGATATCCAATCTCGCCATATCGTGCAAGACCAAGACGCACAATGTCAAAATCACTGCCAAGCTCACTTGAAATATCCGCCATGTAGCTTTCAATCTTTTGCCTTATTAGATTGTTAAACACAGCATTTATACAGGTATCACCGATTGTTGTTGTGGTGTATACATCCCCATACTGATTTTTATATCGACTGTTTGCATAATTATAAATCCAATCGGGGGTGTACTGTGTGCCAAGCCCAAGCATTACCTTGTAGCCAAGGCTTCTCATATTTTCAAGTTCTTCTTTTTTACGATTGATATATGATGTGTTCTTTTGACCCTCGGAGATATAAAAGCTATTCCATGAAAGCTCTAATAGGACTGTATTCATTCCTGCATCAAGGTTTGCGGCGTAATGGTCAGCACTGCTTTGAAGCGCACCAAATACCAAAGGACGATTGTCTTGGCGATATATGGTTTTGGATGGCACTATGCCGACATTGCTATTTTTACCCCACACCATAACCTTGATAGAGGTTGCTTCAGGCAGATTTGTGGTATTATATGTATTGCGTACCTCGGTTGTAGCATAAGGACTTATGCTGCCATGTGTAAGCTGAATGTCAAAAAGGGTGTCCCCGTTGTAAATAGCGGTAACAATGATTATCCCGTCTTCAACTGATGACGGATTGCTTGCTGTAACCGATGCAGTTACAATGCTATCTGCCGAAAAGGTTTCGATTTTACCGCCAACAGCATTGGCAAAGTCGTTTATAGTGATTGACAGCTCATCTCGTGCATAAACAGGGCAGAGGGGGAGGACAATGCAAATTGCAAGTAGTAAACATAGTAGCTTTTTCATTATTACCATCTCCATTAATAAAAAAGTAGGACTTGAGCCTACAGGATATAGGTCAAGTCCCCGTTGGGTTTTATTCTTCGGTATTTTCAGTCATTGCTTCCGTTTCTTCGGTATCCTCAATCGGTTGCGTGTCCGCTTCGGATTCTTCCTCAACATCAGGTGTTTCAGTGATGATTATTTCTGCATCAAGATTTACAGGAAGTACACCTGAGACCCCATATTCACCCTTGAGCACAGCGGCGATACCTCTAATAGATGATGGGACACCACTATACGCACAAAGATAAGTTGAGCTATTTAACACTCGGTTATCATAAGGTGATGCAATTGAGATTATGATTGAGTTGGAATTTGCGCTCATAAGACGCCTAATAAATGATGCATCGCTCTCGTTAAAGAACGCAGAACGGGATAGGATAACTACCCTCTTTGCTCCTTTTACTCCTTGCACGACAGCCTCGTTATCAAATGTTTTTTTCTTAAGATTATATGTATAACCTTTTGCTCCTATAAGATTTGCAAGATACTGCGCAGCAGTTGTGTTTTTGCCATCTATACTGATTTGGTTGCTATCAGATACTACAACGCATTCTTCAAGATTTTCAATTGGGAGAAGCCCTTTGCTATCCTTAACCAGCGTTATACTCTCTCTTGCAATCTTATCGGCAAAGGCCTCATGTTCATCCTCTTTATATGTTGGAGGAGTATCCGCCCATTCATAAGTAGGATTTATATACTCAAAAAGGCCGTATCTATGCTTATAGTAAAGAACGCGATAAACCTTATCATATATATCTGCGTGTGATACGGAGCCATTCTTGATTCCTTGAAGTACTGCATTGTATGCATCGAGCTGTTTTTGCAGTGTGGTATCAGTTGTACCTGCGCCACCCATAACAACCATATCTGCACCGCTATCAAGTGCTGCAACTGCGGCATCACTTATTGAGTAGTTATTGGTGATAGCACCCATGCTTACGCTATCTGTTACGATAAGACCCTGAAAACCATATTCATCTCTTAATAAATCCTTAAGGAAATAATCGGAAATTGTTGCAGGCTCTCTTGTGTCATGTATGTTAGGATAGAGGATATGTGCTGTCATAATACCATCTACACCATTTCTTATTGCCCAATCAAAGGGGATAAGGTCGCTTGACTTAAGCTCGTCAATTGTTTTGTTGATGGTAACAAGACCGTTGTGCGTATCAGCACTTGTCCCGCCGTGGCCCGGATAATGCTTTGCACAGGCAAGTACTTGCTGCGCTTGTATACCCTTAATCATACCCTCTGAGAAGGATACAACCTTTGCAAAATCGTCACCATAAGAGCGAGTGCCGATAACGGGGTTTGCCGGGTTTGTATTAATGTCAACATCAGGCGCAAAGTTCATATTGAAGCCTAGGTTTCTTAATTCTTCGCCCATATAGTTGCCAACAGTTTCTGCATTTTCGGGTTTGTTTGTTGCCGCTACTGCCATAGCGGATGTGAAGTATGTTGCACCGTCGGTTGCTCTTACAACTGAGCCGCCCTCTTGGTCAATAGCAATAAATGCAGGCGCCTGGGTGTTTGCAATTATCTCCTGCTGAAGAGCCTTGTTAAGATCAAAGGTCTGCTGTCTGTCAGTTATATTGTCATTATAAAGAATGATATTTCCTGCGCGTGTTTTGGATAGGAAATTCTGTACATCAGGGGTAATTTTTTTACCCGGTATGCTGAAGATAAAAAGCTGTCCAACCTTTTCTTCAAGTGTCATGCCTGATATTACATTTTCAATCTGCTCTTCGACAGTCAATTCCTTTTCGGTTATGCTACAAGAAGACGTTGAAATCATAATTAATAGAGCAAGAAAAAGTGCTATTGTTTTTTTCAAGTACTTCACTCCCCACATAATATGTATATCCAGATTATACCATATAGATTTATACAATTGGACAAAGTGCGATTTATTTAAAATAATCGTAATATTAGTTAATTACAATGCCGCCATTAGGGCTTATAATTTGCCCTGTGATAAAGTCGCTACCCGTTGATGCAAGGAACAGCATTACCTGTGCAATATCATCAGGAGTGCCGATTCTGCAAAGAGGGGTTTCCTCCTTAAGCTCGTCCAACGCCTCTTTAGTAAGAGCTATGTTCATCTCTGTTCCAATAACCCCCGGTGCAATGCAGTTTACTGTTATTCCTGATGGACCAAGCTCTTTTGCAAGAGCTTTTGTAAAGCCCTCAACCGCTGACTTAGATGCGGAGTAATGCACTTCGCACGATGCTCCAACCGTTCCCCAAATGGACGAGACGTTTATTATCTTGCCCTGCTTCTCATGAACCATCATTGGAACAGCCTGTTTGCAGATGTTGAACATTCCCTTAACATTTACATCAAACATCCTGTCCCATTCAGCTTCGGTGATGTCGGTAAATAGTTTTTGCTGGGCAATCCCGGCATTGTTGATTACTACATCAAGCTTGCCGTATCTGTCTTTGATTAGCTCAAACATTTTCTCAACACTTTTGCTATCTCCTACGTCTGCCTGAATCACATCACCGCCTGTAAGGTCTGCAACCTCATCTGCCGCTTGACGATTCTGGTTATAATTTATAATTACCTTGTAGCCTTCTTTTGCAAAAAGCATTGCCGCCGCTCTGCCGATTCCTCGTGATCCGCCTGTTATAAGAACTGTTTTCATATTTTATCTCCTGTATAATTTTAGTCTACTGTGTTATCCTTAAGCTGAATGTGTGTGATAGTTGCTTCACTATTATAATTATTAGATGTTATGATATACAGGTATGGTGCAGAGGTAGAATCGGTCTGCTTAGGATTTTTTATTATCTCTCCATCCTTATCAATACAGAAGGTCATTCTGAAAAATCCGATGTCTTTCTGCTCTTCTACAAAGTAGTCCTCTGCTTCGACCTCGGACTTGAATTTTTCTACGCTCATACCAATTTTTGAATCATTATAGCCTTTGAACTCTTCGCCCTTGACTGTTATCATATTAACAGTGTCTTTAAGGTATACAGTAATACCGTCATAGTGCATGGAGAACTCTCTTACTTCTTCAGGCTCACCCAGCTCTTTGATGACTGCATCCTTGCTGTCACCAATCGTGACAGTCTTATTGCCCTTTTTTATTGATAGGATTGAGTTTTCCTTTTTGGGTTGCTCGATCTCCTGTTGTGGGTTTTTTGTTCCAACTATTTCTTTATTGTCATTGCCCTTTTTGCTACACGCCCCAAGGGTGAATATAATAATCATTGCCATAATAAAAGATAATAATTTCTTCATAATAAGTCAACTCCTTTTTATATTGATTATACAACAATGCTGTGTGGTTTTCAATGCTTTGATTCAAAAATAATTTGGTTGCGCTAAATTGTAAGTTGTGCTAAAATATTGCTAGAATATTGTATATAAGATAATAGGGATTGATAGGTATGAAAAAAGAGGTATTAGTAATTTTTAAAACCCATTTAGATATAGGGTTTACAGATTTCGCGGAAAATATAGTCGATAATTACCTTAATAAATTTATACCCAATGCGATAAAGGTTGGATATGAGTTAAAGGATAGCAATTCACCATTTGTAGGTACAACAGGCTCGTGGCTTATTAATAAGGCGCTTAAAGCTGATAACGCGGATGTTGTATCAAAGGCTATAGAGGATGGAGTAATTGCTTGGCACGGACTACCCTTTACAACTCATACAGAGCTGATGAATTAGGAGCTTTTCGAGTGCGGCTTAAAAAGCCATTGCGACTTCCTAATGCCTTCTGGCTTAAGCTTAAGGGAATGTATGAAGAGTGGGAGATCAACAAATTGGGAAGGTGGATTTCTCCGGATAGTATAGTTGGCAGTCCTTTGATTACAGCTATAGATAAGGGAATAAGAAATGATAGTGTAGAGATTACATCTCTTGATGCACTTCTTGTCGCCCCCTATGGACGCAGACTTCTTGATTATGATTTATCTGTTAAGAAGCAAAATATGTATTTTAATCTGTATAATAATATTTGGAACACTAACTTTCCTATGTGGTATAGTGATGATTCTAAATTTAGATTTATAATAAATAAGAGAGGATGAGAATTATGAAAAGATTATTGGCGTTTTTATTGTGCGTAGTTATGATTATTGGCATTGCACCTGTTGTGTATGCAGATGTTGATGCCCCTGTTAATCTTTCTCGTCAGTTGGCAGTTAATGGTAATAAGATTGTGTATCTTGATGACCCTGATACAGCAGTAAGGCTTGCAGGTGTTAATATACCCAGTCTTGAGTGGAGTGATAATGGAGAGCATATGTTTGAATCTCTCACCGAGGGATGTGATGGGTGGAATGCGAATGTCGTACGTCTGCCTGTAACTCCCTCAAGGTGGTTTAGTGAAACCACAGGTGCAAATTATCAGAATATAGTAAAGGAAATTATAGAGGGTATAACAGCAAGGGGCAAGTATATTATTATTGATTGCCATACATATGTTATGCCAACACAGGATGTTTATGACTTCTGGATGGATGTGTGTGATAAATATGGTAACAATCCCGGTGTACTCTTTGGCCTTTGCAATGAGCCTCACGGCATTGTTGGTATGAATGAGGATGAAGGCAAGAGCCAATGGGAATTATGGCGCAACGGCGGTACAATCAAGATCAATGATCAGCCAACCCTTGGAATAGGTCATCAGCAGCTTGTTGAGGCAATCAGAGATAAGGGCGTGAAAAATATCCTTATCGCAGCAGGACTTAACTGGGGCTATAGCCTTGATGGTATCACAAAGGGCTATGCCCTTATAGACCAAGGCTCAGATGGTGATACAACCAAAACTGGTTTCGGTATTATGTACGATTCACATATTTACCCTTCAAAGGGTTTAAGGTCCTCATGGGATAAGGCATCAGGCGAGGTAAGAAAGATTGCACCTCTATTAATCGGTGAAATGGGATGGGACCCAAAGGATAACGTAATCTCCAATGACACTAGTGTATATAACCTGTGGATGCCTGATCTTCTTGATTGGATTGATGATAAGGACGGCACATATGGTGCCCCTGCCAACTGGACAGCATGGTGCTTCCATCCGGCGGCATCACCAAGAGTTATCACTTCTTGGAAGTATATCCCTACATATTTCAACGGTGTATATGTTAAGGAGCGTCTTTTAAGCTATCCTGATACAGGTTATTATAGTGACCGTGTCTATGAAAACACCTTTTCTCCTGATATGTTTACAAAATATACAGCTCTTACAAAGGGCATAGAAACAGGAAAGAAAGCTACTGTTACTAATGGCGCAGTTGACTTTAATTTCAAGAGAAGTGCAGATAGCCAATATGTTGGTTATAATATGCAGGTGCCATCTGATTGGTGCTTTGAGGGTTTGCAGACACTTGAGATGGACATAACGCCAAAGAGTACTGCCATTACCGGAGGGATGAATCTTGAGGTTGGCTTTGTAGGCTCGGATACAGAAATATGGGGTAAGACTATTGCCCTTCCTGATACTAATAAAATACGTGTTTCAATCGGTGTAGATGAGCTTAAAAATCTTGCTCCTGCTATCAACGCTGATAATAAATTTACATATGGAATAATTGGTGTTTATGTTGGCGCAGCAAAGGCAGATACTCTTGTTAAGGGTGATGTGACAGTTGATAATATAAAGATTACTACATCTGCAAACCCGACCCGTCCAATGCCTGCACCATATATAAGACCAGAGAACAACCCACAATACCTTTTTGATAATGATTCTGAAACTTCAAAAATGATTGTTAAGAAGAATGATAATGGTCCTGGCTCTTCGCAGGGCGACTATTTCAAAACAACTATCGAAGATGGTGTTGGATACAATGGTACAACAGGTATTCATGTAACATACAACAGAATAAATGGTATATGGGGCGGTTTTACACAGCTTAGCTATCCTGCAGGTAGTGATTTTGCTGATGCGGTGTATGCATCCTTTATGCTAAAGGGCAATGGGGTTAGACAGCAGATGTCTATGAAAATTGGCACCGCCACAGCAACTATTGTCTTGGATGAAGGTGATACTGATTGGCATCAATACACCGTCCGTCTTGCTCAGCTAGGATGTATGTCACCTGAGGATATTCAGTACTTTGAATTCCACGCAGACAGCAAGCTTGAATCCGAACTGTGGGCGGATAATATACAGGTTACCAAGGAGTACCCACAGGTTTTTGTAAGGGCTGAAAACCTTGTTTTTGAGAATGGATTTGAGGATGGCCTTGTTGGCTTTGAGGCAATCAATGGAGAGTCCAGCACCGTTAAGAGCGGATATTATGACGGAGGATTCAACAGCCAAAGAGCCTATAAACTTACATATAACAATGCAAATGATGGCGGCGCTACCGCAAAACTTAAAATCCCAACCGATTGGGATGTAACAGGCACAGATGTATTTACATTTGATGCAAGGACATTGGGTGGCGAGCCTGCCCATATCGAGCTTGGACTACTTGATAAGGTCGGTGTCGCTGCATATACTGGTGAGAAACATACCCTTACAAGTGAGTGGCAAAGATTCATCGTACCGATTTATGATTACAAGCTAAATGATGTTGCTATAATAAATTCAAGAATAAGGGGTATGCATATTAAAGCTGATGCCCTTGGCACACAGGAGATTCTTATTGATAATATTTCCTTCTCAAACTATATAGTGGAAGTGCCTGTTGCTAACTCGGTTAATTATATAAATACCTTTGATGATGATGTTTACGGAAGTTACACTTCTGTTGGAAATGATGCTACCAATTACATAAATGCGGCTGTTACCACGAATGTGGGATACAAGGACTCCACAGGTCTTGTGATTGATACAGTAGGTGCTCAGGGAACTAACAGATATATTGATATAAAGGGACTTCCTGCTGATTGGGACTTTAGCAAGGCGAAGTATGCATCATTTATGGTGAAGGGCAATAACCCGGTGGTTACAAGTGGATATCAAGTAAATGGCAACAGGTTCGTGATGGAATGGTATTATGATATGGAAAATGGTGATGGCAGTATAACATCAATTAAAACCGCCACTATTAGTTTTGATGCTTATCGTGATATGTGGAGTAATATTATTACTCCTGTTGTTCCAAATACAACTAATAATGCATATCTTAAAGGGACGAACAGAATCAAGATTTATTCAACCCAAAAGGTAAACGGTGGTATTATCCTTGATAACCTTGGATTTTATGATATGATTCCCAAAAGAGAGATTCCACAAGGGAAGACGGAGTTTATAGAAACTTTTGATAGCAGCGGTAATCTCTATGTTAGATTCCTGGGTGGATATTACTTAGATCAGGATAATTATCTTCATAAAAACGATGGCGGTGGTTATAAGCATTGGGGATTCACTCTCCAAAGTGCACATGTAAATCCTGGTGTACAGACTCCTGCAAATGGAACAGACTATGTTCAGGCGAGCCTGCCAATGTCATGGGAAATATTCAGAACAACTCATATGGTCTTTAAGGCAAGGCTTAATACCGGTTGGAAAGCGAAGAATTATGAAGAAATTTTCACGGCTCTTCCAGCTGGCGGACTTACCCAGACTACACTTACAGTATCACTTCTTGATGAGCAGCTAAAGGAATACTCTGCATCGGTCGAGCTGACAAGTCAAAAGTACGGTGACTTCACAATTCCACTTAATACCTTTGAGGATAGTGAGGGGAACAAGGTCGACTTAACCAAGGTGAAGCATATCCGTTTGTATGCAGATGCAGACCTTACACAGTCGGGCTTTAATTTGGACGATTTGGGCTTTATCACTGCAACTCCTGTTGTGACATCTCTTACTGCTACACCAAGTACGCTTGTAAAGGGTAATATGGAGATTAATTGCACCCTTGAGGACGCAGTATATGAGCTTACAATGTACGTCGCACTTTATAAGGGTAATACTCTTTGCGATTTGACAGCGGCTACATCGGTGGGCAATTCCATCACAGGTAACATAACGATTCCTGATAATCCTGAGGAATATAGACTTAAGGTATTTGTGTGGGATAGAGCGAATTTACTCCCCATAACTAATGGATACTTGGAACTATAAGCGTAATAAAAGGGAAAGAAGTTAATTCTTCTTTCCCTCAGACCGTCGAAAAAGTCGTTCAACCACAAGCAAAACAGAAAATATTTATCTCTTGCTTGTTCTATAAAAAATAATAATATATAATTATAATGGCGTAGGTTTTTCGATAAAACCTACGCCATTGCTTGCTTTCACCCTTCCCGACCTCTACCGTACCCTCGTACGCCGACGATGTCGGGAATGTCGAATTTAACTTCCTTTTTCGCAGTCTGCCAGCGTGTCTATAGGTTTATCTACACGCTGAGGGAAAGAAGTTAATTCTTCTTTCCCTTTTTTGTTTCCTTAACGTTCAAGATAATATATTGAATCAATAAACTGATTTCATCAATTCTTTATGCGGTCTGTGCCTTTTTATTAGCCCCAGTTAGTTGCCCATTACAGATATTTCAGATAACGCTAAGTTACCCGGTTTTGTTTTGATAACTCTAACATATCTGTAGCCATCTGTATATTTGTTTCGGCAAATAAAGCTTGACTTTTGGTAATATACAATATCTTCGTTATTACCGATTGTTACATAGTCATTGAAATTAGGATCGTTCGAAAGCTGTAGTGCAAACCATTGCCTTGTCTCGTTTGTCATATCACTCTGCTTATCTGTTATAGATACATAGTTGATATTAGCTTGCCTGCCAAGGTCAAGGATATAATATGGCATATCAGTTATTGCATCGCCTGTCTTGTATGCCTGCCAATATGTTGATGTGCTGTCGTCCTTACCATTACTCGGGGTATATGTTGAATATGACGCAGAAGCTGATGGAGTTGCATCAAGAGCAAGGTTTACATTGCCTTCTTCAAATACTCTTCCTGTGATACCATAGTTCATACGGAGAATCTCTGTTGCATATCTCTGACCGAGGATTCTCTGGCTAGGCGCGTCAAAGTGCGTTCCGTCAATTGTTGAAAGGTCATCAGCCTTTGCGTATGATGAATATGGAATATGCTGTGAAATTGTAGCAATCATTGTATTGAAGCTTGCTTTGCTTTCAGTACTTGGATTAAGCTGACCTGCAATAAATGGGATTGTATCATCACCAAGGTCTGCTCGAAGATCTGCTACCATCTGCTGAAGCTGTGGCATATATTCATTCCATTTGCTGGCGTTTGAACAACCCTGATGCCAAATGATGCCCTTAAGATTGCCGTATTTCATAGCTTCCTTTGCCTTTGCGACGGAGTTTTCATAGTAGAATGTACCCTTCATCCACTGGGCAATAGCACTACCACCCTTTGCGTTAACTACAAGTCCAAGCTGTGTGTCGGGAAGATACTGTGTAAGTGTCTTTGCAAATGTGTAGCTCGGTCCCATAGCAATCTGGCTTGAGCTATCACCAAGAGTTGAGTACTTATTAAGCGGGTTGCTTGCTACATCCCATCTGTTGCTGTTGTTAAAGAGGTAGGTCCTGTCCATTTGAGCTGCTTCGGCTGTTGTATAAGGGGCTCTGCCTGACATATTTGACTGACCCATAAGCAGGTAGATGTCAAGCTCCTTATCACCAATGATATCCCTCTCAAGCTGTGATGTAGCTGCCTTTATATGTGGAGTGAGCGTTTCAATATCCCATGCAAAGGCCTTTAGATAAGCGGCACTTTTTTCTAGTTCATCTGTAATTGCAAGAGGAGTGAGGATTTCCTTTGTTTCACCGTCCGCAAGGGTGAATGCTTCGCTTGAGTTAATTGCAAGAAGTTTGTTATTTTCATCGTATGCACCGATGAGAAGTGCAACGCTCTTTGGACCACTTATTATAGTTTTCGCAGATACCTTTGTGTTGCCTGCAAGGATGTTGTCAAACTGCGAAACATCGTCTTCCTTAAGGAAACTGATTGTGGATTCCTCACGGCTGATAACGATATCGTCAAATTCAAGTGTTGCATTTGAAAGAGGAGCCATAAAGCCCTTGCTGTTACCGTCAAAGCCGATTGCAGCAATCTTTGTTGCCCTTGTAAATGTGCCTGTTGTAGACGCATCAGCCTTTGTTGAGTTAGCATAGAAGTTAAGGTCATAGCCTGCGAGGTTGCTATTAAATGGAATAAATTCCTCTGAGCCATACGGTTTCATCCAGAACTTAACCTTCTGTGTGTCAAGGTTTACGCTAATTTTAAAGTCCATCCAATGTCCTGTAGGAGGATTAGTGGTTGATGTGTTACCTGTTGCATCGCCTCTTGATGAATCTGTCTTCCAAGGCCAAGAATATCTGATTCTGCCACCTGCTGAAACCTTTGTAATTCTTATTTCAAATACTTTTTTAGGTGAGCTTGCGTATCCTATGAACATATCATCATAGAAAGAGATTGATGTTGGATAATCTCCTGATGATGGTGGTGAGAAGTTCATACGAAGGTCAAGGTTCACGATGCCTGATGCAATTTCTTCATCAAGGTTGTGCCATACCTTAACACCGTCAGTATGCCTACCCCCAAGGGTGAAATATTTTGAGCCATTCTCTGATGCTGTAACTATGCTATCTGCTACAAAGCTATCTGTTGGGAATGTATCTGAGAAGGCATCTGTACCGCTCTTTGCAATTGTCCACTGAAGCTTACCATCCTTGTAAACCTCCTTGTAGTGGTTGCCTGATGCCTCGGTGCCCTGTGTAACGGTATATACACCTGTTTCAAAGTCATCCTTAAAGAGTATCTTTGCGCCCTCTTCAGTCTCTTCCTGAGTTGGGTCATAATACTGAATACTTATATATGAAGTTTCCGACTGTGTTGACTGCCCGAGGTTGTTGTATGCAATTGCATAGATTGCATAGTCCTCAAGCTCATCACTCATCCACTCTGCGCTAAAAGGTGCTTGGGTAGATGTTGCAATAAGCTCATCATTTGCATAATACTCAACCTTTGTAATGCTTGCATTATCACAAGATGCATCTACCGAGAGGAAGATTGTCGCCCCCTGCCATGCATTTGAGTTGTTAGTTGGTGTGATGAGTGTAACAACAGGCTTCGTCTGTGGAACACGGACTACGCCATCAACTACTGCGAATACATCTTCGCCAATAGGGAGGTCTATAGCGCCATTTTTTGGAGTTATACCGAAGCGGATATATCTGCCAACTTCATTTTCTGTAACGGTATAGGTAGATGTATTGCCAGCTGTGATAGCCTCTGTTTTAAGAGTTACAACATTTGCTGTGAAGTCCTTGTCATCAGCTGCGTACCATGTTGCAACAGAGCCTAGCTCCTCGTCGCCATTGCTGTCTGTATATGTGCCGTATGTTCCAGTAAGAGTTGAACCCGGGTATGGATTGCCTGTTACTGTAACATCAGATGCAACAGGAGCAACCTCACTTATCTCATGTGTTACTAAAATATCGTCGAGCGCAAGCCAAGTGTCACCATCAATGAAGAAACCGCTTACGCCATCCGCCATGTAGAATGAGCCTGCAGTACCATTAGCATACCAGTTTGCGTTTTCTGTGCCGAGAAGGGCGTATGAGCCAGCCGATGTTGCATAGTATGTAGAGATTGTTTTGTTGTTAATATCAACTACGAATCTAAAGTATGGCCAGCCTTTAGCCTCTGCAACTTCTTTGTAAGCGGTGCTTGATGATGTGCTCTCATCAGTATAACTCTGATAATATCTGAATCTTGAGCGGTATGATGAGTTAACATTATATTCAAAATTATTGATATAATCTCCATTATAGTCATAACCAGTAATAGGATCGGAAGTGATATATAAACGGTTGGTTGTGCTATTTGTCATTCTCCTCATACGAAGGTCAATAGTTATTTTGCCCTTTGTATATTTCTGTCCAAAGTTAATATATGCCTTTGTGTTGTCAAGCTCACAACTTGATGTTGTCTCAAAAACCTTTGTATTGTTAAGAGGTGCGTTGGTCGTAGCATCAACAATTATCGGTGTTTCATCAGGGAATCCTGAGAATGTTGTGCCTGACTTCTTTGCAAAGGTCATTACAAGATTTCCGTCTTTTTTGAGCTGCTTTATATTATTGTCTGTGTTAGTCTCTACTGTAAATGTCCCCGTTTCAAAATCCTCTGATAAAACAGTTGCTATTGTGCTTTCGCCAAATACAGTAAGCGCCCCAAAACTGCTAAGAAGAATCACAGCAGTAAGGATTAAGCTGAGTACCCTTTTCATGTATACCACTCCTTTCCCTACATTATATATTAAAGCAGTCTTATAATCTATTCTTTATTTTACTGCTGCGTGCTATTGTGTTATATACATGACAATTGTATTTTGAGGGGTTTTATGTTACAATATTTGGGTATTGGCATTTCTTTGCAAAGGAAGATGAATATGAAAAAGACAGTTGAAAATATGTATGCAAATTACCCTGCGGATTGTCCTAAACTTAATACGGACAAGCTGTTTGTAAATTATGATAATAAATATTTCTACAAAGGGTTTATTGATGAGGGCTATAATTTTATAGAGGACTTTCAGCTTCTGAATTCTACTTTATGGAGAAGATTCGTTCAGCAGTTTCGTGAGGATGCGGACTACGACGCTGGATGGCGTGGTGAATATTGGGGCAAGATGATGCGTGGAGCGTGTTTTGTTTATTCATATACCAAGAATCCACAGCTCTATTCTGTACTGACCCAGACTGTTCGGGATATGATTGATAGTGCTGATGAAACAGGTAGAATAAGCAGTTACGGAGTAAATCATGAATTTGATGCATGGGATACCTGGAGTAGAAAATATGTCCTTTTAGGAATGGAATACTTCATTGAAATATGCAATGATGGGGATTTTGTCAAAGAGATTATCCAATCTATGATAGGACAGGTTGATTATATAATATCCAAAATTGGTGACGGAGAGGGGAAGACTCCAATAACCAAAGCTACAAGGCATTGGAGAGGGCTTAATTCCTCATCACTTCTTGAACCTGTTGTAAGGTTATATTCAATTACAAAAGAAAAAAGATTCCTTGACTTTGCCCGCTACATAGTGGATTGTGGCGGTACAGATGTGGAAAATATCTTTGACCTTGCCTATGAGGGCAAGATGTATCCATATCAGTATCCCGTTACCAAAGCATACGAGATGACCTCTTGCTTTGAGGGACTATTGGAGTATTATCGAATCACAGGGAACGAAAGATATAAAACTGCAATTATCAACTATGCTAATATGATTCTGGAAAGTGATTTCACAGTTATTGGCAGTAGCGGTTGTACCCATGAGCTTTTTGACCATTCAACTGTAAGACAGGCAAATACCACTAATGGTAATATTCAACAGGAAACTTGTGTTACAGTTACCCTGATGAAGTTTTTCTATCAGCTTAATCTACTTACAGGTGATTCTAAATATGTTGATGCCTTTGAGAGGGCCTTGTATAATGGGTATCTTGGGGCAATCAATACCCAGATGGTTATTGAGCCTATGATAGAGCGTGATCATCCTGATTGGGAGGTTGAGCCTTTGCCCTTTGATAGCTACAGTCCACTAACTGCCGGCACAAGGGGTAATGGAATCGGTGGGCTTAAGTCTATGTCGGATAATCACTATTACGGTTGCTGCGCATGTATTGGTGCCGCAGGGATAGGTCTTGTCAGCAGAATAAACCTTCCATTGACAAAAGATTCCCTTGTTGTGAATCTGTTTATCCGTGGCATAGTTCATACAAAGACCCCCAATGGTAGGAACTTAACACTCATTTTTGATACGGACTATCCTGCTAATGGCAAGGTTAAAATTACAATTGATTCTGATGTTGAAGAAGAGTTTGAAATGCTTGTAAGAAACCCCGAGTGGTCTGCATCTACTCAGATTAAGGTTAATAACAGGGATGTTGATGTTTGCGAGGGATACATCCCCATAAGACACCTTTGGCAAAAAGGTGATGTGGTGGAAATTGATTTTGATATGAGGACAAGGGTCATTCGTCCTATCCCCTATGGCTCACAGATACTTATGAATAAGGTGGTTTGGGGCGCAAATACCATTGTACCTACATATGATAGTGAAGACCCCCTTGCCCACAAGCATATAGCCTTGCAAAGAGGACCTATAATGCTCGCCCAGGATAATCGTTTGGGATATAGCGTTGATGATGCTATTGATATCAAGGTAGATGATGGTTATGTTGATTTGGAAATCCTTGATACAAGCATTGCACCATATAAGAGTATTATATTTGCTAAAGTTCCACTAACTGATGGAGGGCATATAGCTGTTACTGACTATGCCTCAGCAGGGAAGCTGTGGACAGAGGAAAGCAAGATGGCTGTGTGGATGTATATAAAATAAAGAAATGGAAGAAGTATTCATGACAAAAAAAGAAACTGTAAAAAGATACATATTATTTTTGGTAGGAATGTTTTTTATCAGCTGTGGCGTAGCCATTGCAAAGCATAGTGAATTGGGAGTTACAACTATTTCATCTGTTGCAAATGTAGTGAGTATTAAGTTTGATTTTATTTCTATTGGTAGTTGGATATTCATATGGAATATGATACTTATTATGGTGCAAATGGCAATCCTTCGTAAGGATTTTAAGTCTATGGACTTTATGCAGATTGGTGTAGCTTTTACCCTTGGATATGCTACAGATTTGTGTCTGCTCTTTGTTTCGCTTATTCCCTTGCCAAATTACTATGCAAGGCTTGCAACAGTTATTGTTGGTATCATCGTTCTTTCATTTGGAATCTCCATCACATTCATTGCCGACACACTCCTGAACGCTGCCGAAGCATTTGTAAAAGTAATTGGGCTGAAAACAGGTAAGAATCTTGGAAATATCAAGATGGCTTTGGACGCCTCAACTGTATCTCTTGCAATTATCCTGTCGCTCATCTTCTTTGATGGACAAGTTATAGGCGTAAGAGAAGGCACAATTATAGCTGTTTTCCTTATCGGTCCAATTGTGAAAAGGTGCAATAAACTACTAGAAGACCCCCTTAATAGATTGATAAGAGGCTCTTAAGAAGCTACAGAAAGTGCTTTAGCGGATACAAAACTAAGGGTGTATTATATAGAATTGTGCAGGAGAATCCTTTGGGGTTCTCTTTTGTTTTATGTGTAATTGTTTACCCTCCCACTACTTGACAAAATACCCATTAAGTGCGATAATAAAGCAGTATATGCCGATATAGAAAGGAAGATTAAGTTGGATAATCTGGAAAAAAGATACGAGCCCAACAAAGTTGAGAAGAAAATATATGATTTCTGGCAGGAGAACAACTGCTTCCACGCAGTTCCTGATAAGAATAAGAAGCCTTATACAATAGTTATTCCACCACCAAATGTTACAGGTCAGCTCCATATGGGACATGCCCTTGACGAAACTCTTCAGGATATCCTTATTCGCCTTAAGAGAATGCAGGGTTATTCGGCTCTTTGGATGCCGGGTACTGACCATGCCGGTATCGCTACACAGATTAAGGTTGAAGAAAATCTTCGCAAGGAAGGTCTTACAAGACATGACCTTGGCAGAGAAAAGTTCCTTGAAAAGGTTTGGGAATGGAAGCACCAGTACGGTAGCCGTATTGTTGAACAGCTCAAGAGCCTTGGCTCATCATGTGATTGGGAGCGCGAGCGCTTCACAATGGACGAGGGCTACTCAAAGGCGGTTAAAGAAGTATTTGTTAACCTTTATAATAAAGACCTTATCTATCAGGGCAGCAGAATTATCAATTGGTGTCCAAGCTGTACAACAGCTCTTTCTGATGCAGAGGTTGAATACTCACCAGAGCAGGGTAATTTTTGGCACATTAAGTATCCAATAAAGGATTCTGACGGTTTTGTTATCATTGCAACAACAAGACCTGAAACTCTTCTTGGTGATACAGCTGTTGCAGTAAACCCTGAAGATGAAAGATATCAGAGCCTTGTGGGAAAGATGCTTATCCTCCCGCTTGTTGATAGGGAAATCCCTGTTATTGCAGATGATTATGTAGATAAAGAATTCGGTACAGGCTGTGTTAAGATTACACCTGCACATGACCCTAACGACTTTGAGGTTGGACTTCGTCATGACCTTGAGCAGATTCGTGTTATGGATGATAATGGTGCAATTAATAATCTTGGCGGCAAGTACGCAGGTATGGATAGATACGAGGCAAGAAAGGCAATAGTTGCTGACCTTGAGGAGCTTGGACTCCTTGTTAAGGTTGAGCCTCATGAACATAATGTTGGTAAGTGTTATCGTTGTGGTACAACAGTTGAACCTATCACATCAAAGCAGTGGTTTGTTAAAATGGCACCTCTTGCAGAGGATGCAATCCGTGTTGTAAAAGAGGGCGAGATAGAATTCGTTCCACCTAGATTTGCAAAGACATATCTTAACTGGATGGAAAATATCCACGATTGGTGTATTTCTCGTCAGCTTTGGTGGGGACACAGAATCCCTGCGTTCTACTGCCAGGACTGTGGCGAAACAACAGTTTCAAAGGATGAAGTTACAACCTGTCCAAAATGCGGCGGCAGGGTTATACAGGATAATGATGTTCTTGATACATGGTTCTCGTCAGCACTTTGGCCATTTGCTACATTGGGCTGGCCTGACAAGACAGAGGAGCTTGAATATTTCTATCCAACAAGTACTCTTGTAACCGGTTATGATATTATCTTCTTCTGGGTTGCAAGAATGATTTTCAGTGGTCTTGAACATATGGGACAGGTTCCATTCAAAAAGGTGTTTATCCACGGTATCGTTCGTGACTCACAGGGTAGAAAGATGTCCAAGTCATTGGGCAATGGTATCGACCCACTTGAAGTTATTGACCAGTATGGTGCAGATGCACTTAGATTTACTCTTGCAACAGGTAATGCACCTGGTAATGATATGCGTTTCTATAGCGAAAGAGTAGAGGCTAGCCGTAACTTTGCAAACAAGCTTTGGAACGCCGCAAGATTCGTTCTTATGAATCTTCCTGAGGATATGCCTGAGGTTGCATCTCTTCCGGAAAATCTTCGTATTGAGGATAAGTGGATTGTAAGCAAGCTCAATCGTCTTGCAAAGGAAGTTACAGATAATCTTGATAAGTTCGAGCTCGGTATTGCTGTACAGAAGCTTTATGACTTTATCTGGGACGAACTATGTGACTGGTATATCGAAATGGTTAAGCCAAGACTTATGGAGGAAGAAGGCACAGATGCACAGCAGGTGCTTGTGTATGTTCTTTCACAGACACTCAAGCTTCTCCATCCATTTATGCCATATATCACAGAGGAGATTTATTCACATCTTCCTGTTGAAAAGGGCAGCATAATGCTCAAGGATTATCCCAAGTATGATGAAGCGCTTAACTTTGAAACAGAAGAAAACAGCACAGAGGTTATTAAGAGTGCTATCCGTGCTATCAGAAATCTTCGTTCAGAGATGAATGTTCCACCATCAAAGAAGGCAAAGCTTATCATCGTTACAGATAAGACAGACATTTTCAGTCAGGGCGAAGCATTCTTCAAGAAGCTCGCTTGGGCAAGTGATGTTGTTGTTTCAAATAATAAGGATGAAGTTCCTGAAAACGCCATCATTGTTGTAACAGAGGGCGCAGAAATCTTTATGCCACAGGGTGACCTTGTAGATAAGGAAAAGGAACTTGAAAGACTTAATAAAGAAAAAGAAAAGCTCATTGGCGAGATTAAGAGAGTTGAAGGTAAGCTTTCTAACCAAGGCTTTATCGCAAAAGCTCCTGACAAGGTAATCGAAGAAGAAAAAGCCAAGGGCGAAAAGTATAAAGAAATGCTTGAAAAAATAGAAGGACAGATTGCAAGCTTATGATGTATAATGAGGCTATAGAGTATATCCACACTCGTAATATGTATGCTAAAAAGGACGGTCTTAATAATATCACCGCCCTATGCCAAGCCTTGGGTAATCCACAGGACAGGCTAAAGATTATTCATATTGCAGGGACTAATGGGAAAGGCTCTGTTGCCGCTTTTATATCAACTTCACTAAAAATGGCGGGATACAGGGTAGGTACTTGTATATCGCCTTTTATTACGATTTTTAATGAGCGTATCCAGATAAATGGCGAGTATATCTCGGATAGTGACCTAGCAGATTATACAACAAGGCTTGCCGATATCAATGTAGCCGTTACCGAGTTTGAATTTATTACAGCACTTGCGTTTATGTACTTTGCGGAAAAGGGTTGTGACTATGTGGTTTTGGAAGCAGGTATGGGTGGCAGATTTGATGCGACAAATGTGATTAAAACCTCCGTTGCTTCGGTTCTTACCCTTATTGACTATGACCATATGCAGTTTCTTGGTGAAACAATCGAGGAGATTGCCAATCACAAGTGCGGAATAATCAAAAATGGTGGCAGGGTGTATTCGTATTATCCCCAGAGGGAAGAGGTGCAATCTGCTATAAAAAATACCTGTGAGCAGATGGATGCGACTTTAACATATGCAAAACCAGTTGAAGATGCAGAATTTATCCTTGGGAAAACCACATTCAATTATGATGGTGATGTGTGGGAGCTTGGTATGGATGGGAAGTATCAGCCATATAACGGAGCGCTAGCGATTGAAGTATTAAAAGGATTGGGTATTGAAAAAAAGCATATCAAGGACGGACTGAAGACCGCCTTTATGCCTTGCCGATTCCAAGTTGCAGGGACTGATCCATATCTTATTTTCGATGGTGCACACAACATAAGCGGTTGTATGGCTCTTAGGGAGTCTATTGAGAAATATATTGATACAAAACCTGTTATAATCTTTGGTATGTCTAGTGATAAGCAGTATAAGGAGTGCATAAAGATACTTGCGCCTCTTGCCAGCACCTTTGTTGTAACTGGGTTTGAAAATATCCGTTCAACAGATAAGGATGTCCTTAGGTTAGCAGCAGAGGAGTATTGCGATAGTGTGATTTGCACCGATACAATTGCCCAAGCGATGAAGCTGGATTTTTCGGGTCGTGACAGAATTGTTTGCGGTTCTCTCTATCTTGTGAGTGAGGGTGCAAGTCAGGTGGAAATGTCATGATGAATACGAAAAAAAGGGGCTGTAGCAAAACGATTTTTATAATCGGGTTGACTACAGCCTTTTTTTATGGCAAGTATTAATGATGGTGGTGATGATGATGACTACATTCAAATGCGTGACTGTTAGTATCACAGTGAGTATCATCACAAATTTCACCGATGTTTTCAAATTCTATGGTTGAATGTGAGATTCCGTGTTCTGTCAATTCTTCTTTAATATGCTTTTTGATGGTAGCAATGTCTGAATCTGTCACAACATGGAGTGTTGCTGCATTTTTATATCCATCCATACTCCAAAGATGGAGATGATGCACATCAGTAACACCCTCTACAGAGAGCAGATGTGCTTTGATTTCGTTCAAATCTATGCCGTTTGGTGTCTTTTCGAGAAAAATATTCAAAACGGATTTTAAGTTCTTAAGGGCATTAATGATAATAAAAATTGCAAGACCTATAGAAAGTATCGAGTCTAAAAACGACCAATCTGTAAATTTCATTACAACAGCGCCAATAAGAACTATCGCCCATCCTATAACATCCTCTAGCATATGAAGATTTATGGATTTTTGGTTAAGAGATTCCCCACCGGAGGTAAAATACGCTGCGGCGAAATTCACGACAAAACCAATAATACCAATAATAATCATTCCGTCATAATTGATTGGTTTAGGGTTTATCAAACGCAGCACCGCATTGTAGGCAACAAAAACAGAGCCACATAACAAAATTGTAGATTGAATGACGCTTCCTAAAACAGAATAACGATAATACCCAAAGGTGTATTTATCATCAGGTTTTTTCATACTTATTTTCTCAAATATGAATGATGTACCGATGCTAAGGCAATCTCCAAAGTCGTGAATGGAATCTGAAATAATCGCAATACTTCCTGTGATAGCACCGCCTATAAATTCTATAATCGAAAATGTTAAATTAAGAAGAAATGCTAGAAGGATTTTTTTGTCCGTTTTCATAAAAACACCCCTGAAATAATTATTGGATTAAACAATTGCTTAATCGTTGTATTTATGATATTATATTTATATTGAAAAATCAACACCATATGGCATAATACTTCCAATATGGAAAAAAAGATTTCCAAAAAGAACAAAAAGGAGTATAAGATGAATAGAATATTACCACACAACCATTCCAGGGACAGCTTGATAAACAAAATTAACGAAAGTATGCCGACCACGGATGATTTTTATATCGTCGCAGAGCTTTTTAAATTGCTCAGTGATGCAAGTCGCCTTAATATATTCTGGACTCTTTGCCATGTAGAAGAATGTGTAATCAATCTTGCGGCTATGCTTGATATGACAAGCCCTGCGCTTTCACATCATTTGAAAATTCTAAAGGTAAATAAGCTTATTACCAGTCGGCGTGAGGGTAAGGAGGTTTATTATAAAGCCGGTGATAGCGAACAAGTAAAAGTGCTGCATATGTTTGTTGAGAAAATCATGGAAATATCCTGCCCTGAGCGTACAAAAGCCAGCTGTGTGGAAAGTACAAGTGAAGAAAAATTATCAGAACAGGAAAAAACCATATATGAAGTTCATAAGTATCTTGCAAATAATCTTGACAAACGCATCACTATAGAAGAACTGGCAAAAAAGTTTTTAATAAACACAACAACACTCAAGGATACATTTAAAGCGGTGTATGGCTGTTCTATAGCGGCACACATCAAGGAGCATAGAATGGAAAAGGCAGCAGAGCTTCTCGCAGAAACAAAGTACAGCGTTGATAGCATCTCTAAAATGGTTGGCTATGCAACTCAAAGTAAGTTCACAGTAGTATTTAATGAGTTCTACAAAATGGCGCCTTCTGAGTACCGCAGAAAACATACAGAGTTATAGCAGAATATTACTCCTTGCAAATCGTATGACAAATTGTGACAGGGTAGTACTTGGCTTTCTCTATCTTATGCGAAAGAGAGCGAATCAAGAGAGAATTTGACGATGAAAAGACATATTTCATCAAAGGAAAATAATGTATAATAATTGAACTAATAAAGAGCAAAGAATGCTCTTTATTTTTTTGACTAAATTTCAGGAAGGAATCAGCTTATGAAGGTAATTATGGAAACGATTGACAAAAGCCTAATAATCCATATGTTCGGAGAGCTTGACCATCACTATTCAGAAGAAATCCGTGATAAGATAGATGCGAAAATTTGCGCTACCGATGTGAGTACACTTATACTTGAACTTTCAAATGTAGCATTTATGGATAGCTCTGGTATTGGTGTTCTTATGGGACGATACAGATTGATGCAAGCGCAGGGTGGCAGGGTTGTCATCGCAGGGATAAGCAAAAGCATTGAAAAGATATGGGATGTTTCTGGTCTTGGAAAGATTATCCCAAGATATTCGGATATCGCTCAGGCTTTGGGAGGAATGGAGGTATTAAGGTGACTAATGAAATGAAAGTACAATTTTTAAGTCGCTCGGTGAACGAGGGATTTGCTCGTCTGGCTGCGGCGGCGATGGTTATGCAATGCGATCCGACTCTTGAGGAGCTTTCGGACATAAAGGTTGCGGTATCAGAGGCGGTTACAAATTCTATTGTACATGGTTATCCGGGAGTTACAGGGTTTATCAATATGGAATGCAGACTCTTTGAGGACGGACTTGTGGAAATATCTGTTATAGACTATGGCAGGGGGATTGAGGATGTTGATAAGGCTCGTCAGCCACTCTTCACAACGAATTCGGATGGAGAGAGGTCAGGAATGGGCTTTACTGTTATGGAAACTTTTATGGATAGCGTACAGGTGGAATCTGCCTTGGGGCGCGGCACAAGGGTTGTTATGCAAAAGCGACTGACCCCTCGATGAATAGTTATGACACAATCCGTCTTGCCACAACAGGAGATGTGGATGCGAGAGAACAGCTTGTAAGTGATAACTCACCCCTTGTGTGGAGCATCGTTAGGCGATTTATGGGGCGAGGCTATGAGGTTGATGACCTCTTTCAGGTAGGATGTATGGGCCTTATAAAGGCGATTGACCGCTTTGACTTTAGCTACGGTGTGCAGTTTTCTACATATGCAGTTCCCATGATTACAGGTGAGATAAAAAGATATATCCGTGATGATGGGGTGATTAAGGTAAGTCGTCATCTTAAGGAGTTATGGATTAAGATTTGCTCTGCTCGAGAGCAATATATAAAAGTAAATGACTGCGAGCCACCTACATCATATCTTGCACAGCTACTTGAGGTCAGCGAGGATGAAATCATCCTTGCAACTGACGCTTCCCGTCCTTGTGACTCCTTTGACCGAGAGCTTGGTGACAAAGGCAAGAACACACTCGGAGATACTATAGAAAGCAAAACAGATACTGAAAACTCAACCATAAGTCGCCTTGTTATCAGGGAGGCTATGGGCTCTTTTACTGTGCGTGAACAACAGATAATTGCAATGAGGTATTTCTATGACAAAACTCAAACCCAGGTTGCCCATGCCCTTGGAATCTCGCAGGTGCAGGTTTCTCGTATAGAGAAGCGGTTACTGCTCCGTATGAGAGAAATGCTTGCGGAGTAGAGCTGATTAAAATGTAAAATAAAAAATGTATAATGTAAAATTAATGAAGGGAATTGCATATGCAATTCCCTTTTATCATATTCTTAAATTCACACATTATCATTATGCGTCCTACACTATGTCTTAAATCTATACATTCCCATTATGCGTCCTACACTTTAGGGAATAGGTAAAAATGCGTAGGATGGACAAACTGAGCCAACGGGTTATCCGAAGGTGTACACAGGTACACCGAGAGACGAAGTTTGTTCATAGCATAATGGTAGTAATAATAAATAAGGATTTGCATTTTTGCAAATCCTAACACTATCTTTTTTAATTTCCACATTACCATTATGCGTCCTACACTTTTTTAACATTCCCTATTAACATTCCATATCTTATTTGGGGGCTTTTATTGTTATAACCGTTCTGCCTTTTTTGGTAGTTCCATCAATTGATTCAATGATGAATCTGCCTCCGCCACGCAGGGAGATAATATCCCCTTGATTAACCATTTTGGACAGATTATTGCAGATGGTATGGTTTATCTGCACTTTGTCCGAATTAATCTTATCTGCCCCATCATTTCGAGATAGGTTATAAACACCGGAGATTATGCAATCAAGGCGCATTGATGAAATTATAACGGTTTTAGTATCAAATTCTGTTTCGCTTCTGCGAAGCTGTCTTATGCTCCTTTGGCTACAACTTGCATTCTGTCTGCCGATTTTAGTGAGATTCTGGAGAATATAGTTTGTAATTTCGCAAAGTACAACCATATCACAACCATTATCATATACAACCATATCGCCGATTCTGTCACGCTTGATTCCAAGACCCATAACAGAACCCAGATAATCCCTGTGAGTGAGGGGCTTATTGCCGCTTACTGCCACACGGATAACACAGATGGTGTCCTCAATATCCGCATTTGTGTATTCATCAGGCATTATAAAAAGCACCTTTCGTTCTGCTTCCTCATAGCCTCCCTCAAAGGTGTGGCTAACTCCAATAAGCTGTGGCTGTGCCACAGCCTGCTGGCTGGGATCCAGAAACTCCGTGTGCATAGTAGTATAGTATTTTTCGCTGTGGGCAATCTTGCCCTTAATGTTTGAAATTAATATTTTATCTTCCATAATAAAATTATTATAACAAATTATCATCCATAGTTCAATGTATATTAAGCCTCTTTCTGTAAAAAATATTATAATAATATGCTTAGGAGTGATTAATATGCAAAGAAGAACGGATTTG